>NZ_JACJPA010000108.1:0-163212 GCF_014695845.1 Trichocoleus sp. FACHB-591 | reverse complement strand
CGAGTTGTGAGGACAAAGCTTACAATCGCACCTTAGCTCGCGATCGGGTCGTGATTGAGCAGGTCAATCGCTGCTTGAAGATTTTTAGAATCTTGGCTGAGTGCTATCGCAATTGCTGTCGTCGCTTTGGGCTGCGATGCAATTTGATTGCTGCTTTGTACAACTATGAGCAGTCTCAAGCTCAGTGATTGGTTCTAATCTACAAGAGGTCCATTAACTATCCCCAGCCTCTAGCAGCGGTTAAAGAATTTCGTCAGAGCCTTCGCAAAATTTAGAAGTTTACCCCTAGTATTCAATTTAAACCTAACCCCCGGCCCCTTCCCTGGTAGGGAGGGCAGGATGGTTTCATGTTAGCCAAGAAAAAACCTCATGGACCTGATTGGCGAGATCGCTCTGGCAATCAGGCACCGTCCACATCCCTAAACGACGAGCTAAGGTGATGAAGAACAAATGAACGACAGCCTAGCTAATCGGAGCCTGCCCCCCTCGTCGGGGTGGGTCATCTTCCTTGAAGGTGACATCTTTGACCCAAGGCAGACCATTCTCAATGTGCCAATGGCTGCGAATCCACTCTAGGAAGACGGCGGCTTCGTGCTGAGCATTGCTGAGGTAGAAATGGTCTTCCTCAACGGTTGGCCTGAGCGAGTGCCTCGACGATGAACCCACAGCAATCCGACAGACCTGCTTAAGCCCAGCGTTTGGGGAGATTGTCATAGAAGGGATAGACACCAATGCTTCGCTGAGTCTGACGTCCACGCTGGGTTTCGCGATGACTAGCTTGAGCCAGAGGAGCCTGTTGCTGCACGAGGCGTTGAGTCCGTTGGTAAAGCTGCTTTTGATTAGCTTTGAGGGCAATGACATAGGAGCAATGCCGGGACTCGAGCAAGTTTAAGGTGCCGACTTGCAGATGCAGAGCATCCAGATTGAAGCCAAGGGGTAAGGACTGGGCCAGGGTGGGAGCCGTTGTAACGCTTTGCACCAAGCGCTTCGCCACGGCAATTTCGCTCTCGCTGCGGTTGAACATCAAGGCCAACTGCACCACTCCGCTTCTTTGCCCATACACCGACACCAGGCAAGCAAAGTCCTGCGCGGAAGTTTGTCCCCACTGGAAGTGCATCTGATACTCTTGCCATCAATCGCCCAGTCCAATTCTGCCCACTCTGGGGCGTGGGAGAGCGCCCAAACATTGAAGGCATCCACCCAAGCTTGGGCTTCGATAAGGAGAAACAACCGACGAAAGGTGGACGAGGAAGGCAGCAGCGGTGTCTGCAAGTCCGACTCTAGCAATGGAGCCAAGGCAGACTGATGCTTGGAGCAGAATTTTGCTAGAGGACGATAGCCCCAGTAGCTGCACAAGCTGCCGAGCAAAGCGAGAAACATCAGCAGCCAAAGCGGATAGCGTTTGCCTCGTTGACCTCGTGGGTCAGGGATGGTTTTTAATTGAGTAATGAGGGACATGGACTGATGAATTGATAGGATTCAGTCCATCCTCATTTTCCTCTGTTCACTTTGAAACCACCCCGCTTCCCTGGTAGGGAAGGGGAGCAAGATCAAAGCCCCTCGCCGCGTCGGCGAGGGGTTGGGGGAGAGGTCAGTCATAGTGCAATCGGAGAAGGAGCGATCGCGTGGCCCAAGAAACCCAAAGATCAACTCGCCACCATTCGTGATCTACTCAGAACGAATGGTGGCGAGTGGACAGTAGAGCAAGTCGTAGCGCAGTTCAAAGGAGCCGCCCGAAAAAACAAGCGATCGCCGACCATCTCGAAAGCCTAGAATCTCTCGGCATCTTGGTCAGCCACACCGAAGGGAATGTTACCCGCTGGCACTACGCCGAACTGCAACAAGCGAGTTGAAAGGGCGATCGCATTCCTCACACAATCTCGAAATCACTACGATAAAATAGACTGAAACGCTTGTACTATTCAACCTTTCAAACGATCTTCTGTGGCATAGTGTTTTGCTACATGGAAAACTTGCGTTCAAACTATAGGATTGCAGTGGTTAGAGTATAGAACTCTATACTGATATCTGCTCTGCCATTGCCGCAGATTTTTTTGACTCCCGAGCTTTGGGACTGCCCTTAAATCAATGCCCTACGAACCGCTACACCACAAATATCGGCCCCAAACTTTTGCAGAACTTGTGGGGCAAGAAGCGATCGCCACGACACTCACCAATGCTTTGCGGCAGCGGCGGATTGCTCCCGCTTATCTATTTACAGGAGCGAGGGGAACGGGTAAGACCTCCAGCGCCCGAATTTTGGCTAAATCGCTGAACTGCCTGCAAAGTGACGCACCCACAGAAACCCCTTGCGGCAAATGTGAAGTGTGTCGAGCGATCGCCAATGGTTCTGCGCTAGACGTAATTGAAATCGACGCAGCCAGCAACACGGGCGTAGACAACATTCGGGAATTGATCGAGCGATCGCAATTTGCCCCGGTTCAGTGTCGCCACAAGGTTTATGTGGTCGATGAATGTCATATGCTTAGTACCGCCGCATTCAACGCGTTGCTGAAGACGTTGGAGGAGCCGCCCGATCGCGTGGTGTTTGTGTTGGCGACAACTGATCCGCAGCGGGTACTGCCTACGATTATTTCGCGGTGTCAACGGTTCGACTTCCGGCGCATTCCCCTAGAGGCGATGGTGCATCACTTAAGCGCGATCGCCCACAATGAATCGATCAACATTGCTCCTGATGCGGTGCAACTGGTGGGGCAAATTGCTCAGGGTGGACTGCGGGATGCCGAGAGCTTATTAGATCAACTGAGCTTGCTAGAAGGACAAGTGACGGTTGAGCGAGTCTGGGATTTGGTTGGAGCGGTGCCAGAGCGAGACTTGTTGGCTTTGTTGCAAGCGATCGCCACCAACGACCCTGCTCAAGTTCTTGATGGGGCACGTCACTTGATGAATCGGGGTCGAGAACCCCTGATCGTCCTACAAAATCTAGCCAGTTTCTACCGCGATCTACTCATTGCCAGAACTGCGCCGAGTCGAGGAGATTTAGTCGCGATTACGCCACCGACTTGGGCGCAATTGTGTCAGTTTGCTCAGCAGCTCCCGATCGCTCTAATTCTAGAGGGGCAAAAGTATCTCCGAGCTGCCGAGGTGCAAATTAAAAACACGACTCAGCCGCGTCTATGGCTGGAAGTGACGCTGTTAGGTTTGTTGCCTTCTGAGTTAGGAGTAGAAACGTCTGTCGTGAGTGCTGCTCCCGTTGCACCCCAATGGATTCCAGTTCCACCGACAATTCAACCTGTCCCAACATCTTCAACTTCCTTACCTGTTAAACCCACAGCGATCAGCTCGTCTAATGGCAAAACACCTAGTGTGGCTGGTCAGTTGCAGCAATTGTTGACTCAGGTTGCCAGCAAATATCAGCTCTCTACTCCAGCGGCAGATTTGGAAGTCCTGGCAGGTGCGATCGCTCAGGCCCTCTTGCATGATCAGGAGTTTCGCAGTGCCTTGAGTGCGTTAGTTTCTGCACCTCAGCCCACTATTGCATTGATTTCAGAAACGGTAGAAACCAGCAGTCATATTCAAGCGGCAGTTGTCACTGAAACTGTAGTCCATGAAACCGCTCAGAATGGCGCAGCTCATGTGGTTGAAACCACTCATGTAGAAGTTGATGAAGCGATCGCCGCTGTAGAAACCACAGCAATCGAATTGACAGAGCCTGAACCTCTGATTACCTCCATTAGCGAACTCGATAATTGGCAAGAAGCAGCTGCACAAGAGCCACCATTCGTTGATCCGATAGACAGAGGGACGCCAGCAACCGAAGCCGTCCCATCGCTGAACTTAGAGCAGTTATGGCAAAAAGTTCTAGGTTGTATTGAGTTACGGGGTACACAAGCATTATTGGGTCAACAGTGCTATCTGCTAGGGCTGGACAAACAACAAGCCAAAGTGGGAGTGCGATCGCAGCCTTTAGTTAAGATTGCTCAGCGCAGTTTGCCAATAGTCGAGGAAGCGTTTCAGAAAGCCGTGGGATATCCCGTCAAAGTAGCTCTAGTCGTAGCCACTGCCGCTGAACCCGCGCCTGCCATCCAAACACCTCCTGAGAACAATGCTCAATCTTCTGGAGCGATCGCACCTCAGCCCCCTCGACTGACCGAAAGACCACCACAAAGTAGTTCTCAACCTCCAACCCCAGGGCCACAAAACGCTAGTCGTCCTGTTGTTGCTCCTGAGTCGAGCTATTCCCAGCCGACCCAAACTACATCTACCACCGCTGCTCCATCAGAACCCGTTGCGACAGCAGATGCGAATGCTGCGATCGAGCCGCCATCACTGCAAAACATTCCTTGGCAAGAAGAAGACGAAGTCACACGCGCAGCCAAGCGGCTAGCAGAGTTTTTCGGAGGCAAGGTAGTTGATTTGGAGAGCGGTTGGACTTCTGACGGTAATGAGTTAGTAGTCGCGCCCCCGATTAGCGAGTGGGATGAAACCGATCCAGGCGCAGAAGCAGATGAAGTGCCATTCTAAATAAAAAACGGCTGGCATAACACCAACCGTTTTCAGAAATCCATTTGCAGCGGTCTTGATCGCGATTGCCCTTTCGTCCGCTTAGGTTTGCTTTGGCAGATCCAGCCAAACTTCATCTTCAGTGCCCTGATGGATGGTCTTGATCCACTTCAAGCGCTTCGGTCGCACTGAAATACGCGCGGTCGTGCTGGCTACAACCACCAACCAATGGAACATATAGATAGTTCCTTGCAAAGATTGCGACAGCCTCGTCCAGAAAGAAGTGTCTAAATCTGCCCGAGCCTCGACTGGAGTTGCCGCTAGTTTAGGTTGCTGGTAACGGCGTAAACCAACAAACATGCCCATAAACGAGAGCATTAGCGTTAAGCTAGCCAGCGGGCTGAGGAGAGGTGAGCTATTACGAGCGATCGCCATCAACAAGTCGGGGACGGAAGCGGTCGGCAAAATGTACTGGATCAGCCAAAAAACGAATAAATCAAACGTCTTTCGAGGGCTAAGCCGACGATTGCGAGCCAGGAAACGCCAGTAATCTAAATACCGTTGATAACCTCCCTCTGCCCAACGATTGCGTTGATGCCAAAGGGCTACCGAGCGAGTCACCCCTTCTTCTTCAACCGCAGGCACCGCTAGAAAATCGATGTCCCACTGATCGAGGTGTAAGCGGAAGGTGAGGTCTAGGTCATCGGTAATGGTTTCCTCGTTCCAGCCGCCACAACGCTCTAGAGCTAAGCGTCGGACAAACTGACCATTCCCTCGCAGTTCACCAATTCCTCCCAAAGCAATGCGTTGCTCTTGGAAAAAAGCATCCAGCGCCATTTCAATCGATTGCCCTTGGGTCAAAAAGTTGGTGCCAGCATTTGCGATCGCCTTTCGCACCTGCACCGCACCCACTTGAGGCCGTTGAAACAGAGGCAATACACGCTTCAGCAAGTCCTGAGACACCTGAGCATCTGCATCAAAAACAGCCAGAATTTCCCCTTGAGTTAAGGGTAAAACTTGATTTAAAGCTCCCGACTTGCCACCGCCCGCGCCTGCCGCTCGATGCAGAACCTTAAGTTGCGGGTACTCTCTAGCCAACTGATCAAGCAAAATTGGGGTGCGATCGGTGCTGCTGTCATCAATCACCCAAAGCTCGTAGCGATCGGCAGGATAATCCAGATTACACAGCGTCTTGACCAGCTTGCCAACCACTGCCTCTTCATTTTTGGCCGCAACCAGCAGAGAGACGTAAGGCCAATCTGCTTGATCCACTTCTGCCAAAGGTTCTGGAGTTGGTAAAGGTCGAGCCAGCATGATCCGCAGGGCGTGGATTCCAACAACCGTGGTTAAGCCAATCACAACCCAAATGCCCCAAGAAAATAAATGGAGGGCGATCGTGCCACTCCAAATCATTGTGAGTGTAAAAGCAGCTTTGCGTCGCCGACCTCTAAAACCCTTATAAGAGGGAGTTTCTAAATCCTCTTCTACCTCCGATAAGTCAGTTAAAAGAGAGCCAAGGGACTCAAACTCGCTGAAGGAATCGTTTCCGGGCCAGGAATTCTCCCGCATAGGTTATTTGATTCAACCACCAATATTTATCTACACCCTTGAAGAAGCTGGGAATGAGATAGCACCAAACCGTACAGCCTTCACAGACAGATAGTTTGCCCTGCGACTGACGATATTCCTCTACCACCTCATTTTGGCGATAAAGTTCATACAGCCGTCCTTCAATCGGGACACCCGTTTGAGCAAAGTGATAGCAGGGTAGGAGCAATTTGTCGTCGGGTGAAATAGCGATCACAGCATCCACCGCTTTGCAGCGTGGATTTTTGGTGTCATTACCACCAGCCTCAATAAAAGCCAGGGCAGCCTTATTGTAACCAACATTGTTAAATTTCTTAGCAGCTGCTTCGATCGCGGCCACCATATCAGGCGTTGGGTTTTTCTTATCGTTGTAGTTGCTGTGAGCGGTGAAAGCAGGGTTGAGCCAAACGCGCGCCCCTAGCTGCAGACCCAGCTCACCCACTTCGCCAATCCGCTCATAATTTTGAGCCGTCACTGTATGGTTAAGAACCGGGTGCTCTCCTAAGGAATGAGCGAGTTTGACCGACTCAACTAGGGTGTCAAAAATTCTCACACCCCGCGACTGATCATGGGTCTCAGCGTCGCCACCATCCAGTGAGAAATTAAGAAAATCAACCAGACCTTGAATCTCTTTCGCCTTCTTGGGATAGAGAATCGTGTTCGTCGTCATGCTGGTCTGGAAGCCCTGCTGCTTTGCTTCCGTATAGATCTGCGCTACATCGGCTCGCAGCAGTGGTTCACCACCTGTGAAGTCTACATATTTAACTCCTAGCCGTCGTAGATCTTGGAGATTCTGCTTGATAGTCTCAAAGCTCGCTTCATGTGGCGGCTCCAATGCCCAGATGTCACAAAAGTGGCAGCGGGCGTTGCAGCGATAGGTCAAGTAGTAATTTGCAACCAGAGGTGCCATAACTTTAATTCTGAAGCAGGTGTTAAATATCAGAATAGGCAATCTGGCTCCAGATGCAGAAAAAAATTCAGCAGAGGCATCTGGAATCCGGGTCGTTTGCCTAACTCGAAGCGTCTGGATCGAAGTGCATTAGGTCAACTCAGAATACTACAGCAAAGCCATAATTAATTGCCAGCTCTGCCGTAATTAAGGAGCGTCGTAGTCAAGTTGCAGGCAAGCTCACCCAAGACCAAGTCGCTCAGGTGTTTAAATACTGAGAGGAATCGGGAATACTATCTACTGGCAGTCATCAACTTACCAAGAAAATTTCTAGGTATCTTGCCTGTCACGGGGTTTGAATAAAGCCGAAATTAAGGAAAATTCGAGCATGTCCATCGAACAACTCCAGCCAGCTGCTAGCCGGGATGTCAACGTCTACATGCCCTACTATCAGGGCAACAAGCGAAATGTGCTGCCCCTTGCCATCAGCCTTTATCAGAAGGGAGCTTTAGAAGGACAGCGCAAAATTGAGGGCGGGGATGGGATTCCATTTATTGCTACTTGGAACGTATCCATGCTGCCCGCAGACTTAACTCGTTGCCGGATGCAGTTTGAAGGTAATGCGGAGCTGAGCTACGAATTAATGATGGCTAACTTTGAGTTTGTCGATTGCTTGATTGACTTGTTGATGACCTTCAAGCGCAGTCGCAATGCTGATTTCTCGCAAGCCTTCTACCGCAAGCTCTTGCGCTTAGAGGACTAAGTCAAATTCCGAGTCGAGCATTCTATCACCGTACAATAAAGGGGATAGCAAGCGAAGTTCAAAGCGGTTAATTCAGGAGTGAGGACGTGCCAAAGTCCCCGAAATATTTGTTAGTAGGATCAACGGAAGCTTACAGTGGTAAGTCAGCCATGATCCTGGGTGTGGCTTACCAGTTGAAAGAGCGAGGCCTAGACATTGCCTATGGTAAGCCTTTGGGCACCTGCTTAAGCGAATCTGGAACGGATGCGCTGGATGAAGATGTGCGGTTTTTCTCTCAAGTTCTAAATTTATCTGAAAATCGCTTGCAGCCAACGTTGCTCTCTTTGGATGAGCAGACAGTGCAAAATCGGATTCAAGGTTTGGACCACACCAATTATCGCCAAATCCTGACGCAATACTTGCAGATGCAGGGAGGAGACCTGGTGCTTTTAGAGGGGCCAGGAACGCTGCAAGAGGGGAGTTTGTTTGATCTCTCGCTCCTCCAAGTAGCAGAAACGGTGGATGCGTCTGTGTTATTGGTAGCGCGTTGTCACTCGCTGCTGCTGGTGGACGGGTTGCTGGCTGCCAAGCAGCAATTGGGCGATCGCTTGATTGGTGTGTTAATTAACGATATTCCCAAAGAGCAGTTAGAAACGGTGGACAAGGTGGTGCGGCCCTTTTTAGCGCAGCATGAAATTCCGGTGCTAGGGCTATTTCCGCGTAGTGATTTACTGCGGAGTGTCAGTGTGCGCGAGCTGGTCAATCAGCTCAATGCTGAAGTGCTCTGCCGAGGCGATCGCTTAGATCTGATGGTGGAAAGCCTGACGATCGGGGCGATGAATGTTAGCTCCGCTTTGAAGTATTTCCAAAAAGCACGAAATATGGCGGTGGTCACGGGAGGCGATCGCACAGATATTCAGCTTGCCGCCCTGGAAACCTCGACGCAATGCCTGATTTTGACTGGGCATTTGCCACCTTCACGCACCATTATTAGTCGCGCAGATGATCTGGAAATTCCTATTCTCTCCGTAGACCTTGATACACTAACCACGGTAGAAATCATTGACCGTGCCTTTGGTCAGGTGCGTCTGCATGAGCCGATCAAGATGCAGTATGTCCAGCAAATGGTAGCGGAGCATTTTGACATTAATCAGCTCATGGCAAAATTGAATCTAGAACCCGCTGTAACCCTCCAGTAGGTTTTTGGCTTAGTTTGGTTTCCAGGTACCATGAAAGCCCAAGGGAATGATACTAGGCAACGCTAGCCGACAAACCGGAGCATCATTCAGGCGATCGCTAGCAAACACTTGCACTTCGCTGCGATCTGCTTTGCTGTCAAACACTACAGTCAGAATCCAACCTTGGTCAGGATTTTCGCAATCTGGCGCGTAGATGGGTTCTGTGGGATAGCAGCGATCGCCTAAATCTGCAGTCATGCTTTGCCCGGTTTGGTGATCAAAACGAGCGATCGCCCCAAACATCTCTTGGCTAATATCCGCACCAGGACGATGAGCGGAGAGATAGGTAAAGCGCGAGGCTTGCCCGACTTCTTGGGGATTCACTACGGGAAATTCGCAACCGCGATCGAGCAGTTCTGTCATGGCTAGAACCTTACCTGACTCAGGCTGGAGTCGGAGTTGCCATAAAGTACCTTGAGCGATCGTGTGAGTCTGCCCAGTTGCGACTTCTTGCAGATACTGATTCGTTTGGAAGTCTGGATAGCGAACTATATCTACAACAACTACGCCATTGGGGTCTACATAGCCATTGCCAAAGTGCCACTGATACCAAGGATCTGCTTCGCCACGGCTCACTACAGCGAGAGTCTCCCGATCGAGAACTAAAATTTGAGTGCCGAGTTCGGGCTTCCAGGTCAGGGCATCGCTGTAGCTTTGCAGTTTTAGCAGGACAGGGAAAGGATTGAGCCGCACAGGGGGGATGAAAAAGATCAGATACGGCCCTGCTAGGACAAAGTCATGAATTAAGGGGAAACCATCTAGGGCGATCGCGTTGTGCTGGCGAATTTGGCCTGTTTTGTCGCTGCGATAAACGTGCAGTATGCCTGTTTTGCCGTAACCCACACCAAAGTTAAAAATCTCGCCAGTTTGCGGGTCTTGTTTCGGGTGAGCCGAATAGCGTTTTTCTCCACCCAATTGGCCTAAACTTTCTATGCCTGATGTTTCTAGGGTTTGGAGATCTAGGGCGTGAGGCTGTCCGCCTTCCCACAACGCTAAAAGTTTGTCCGACAGAGCTAGCACCGAGGTATTCGCAGCATTTTTTGTCCCTTTCGTCAGCCGATTCCAGAGGGAGCCTGAGGGCATGGTGCCATAGCCGCCATAGAGCAAGCGACCTGCTTGGGCTTCTGCTTGGTAGTCTGCTGTTTGAACAAAGCGGTAGGCTCCAGTGGCACCACTATCGGTAAAATGCACGCCGAGAATTGCGCCATCGCCATCAAACCAATGCTGGGCATCGTAGCCACCTCGTTCTAGGCGAGCGGGGCCATTGCGATAGAGTGAACCCCTTAATCCGGGAGGAATTGCCCCCGAAATCACCGATAAGGGCGTGAGGCCAAATTCTTTTATAGGTTGAGCGATCGCATTCGTGCTGGTGGGGGGAATCGCCTTAGACCATGTTGTTTGAGTTTGCGTCGGTTGGGCCGTACTAACCATAAGACAGTTACTCCAGGGTTGAAATGGCTGAAATTTGAGATTTAAGCTATTCGAGATACATTGATATGCAATAAGTTGAATATGCAAACCAGTTTATATGCAAAAAATTGCATATGCCAATTATTAAGAACTATGTCTTTGGCTCATGCAATCTTGGTGCTTTTAACCGACTCTGCTCAGAGTGGCTATGACCTGGCAAAACAATTTGACGGCTCTGTCGGCTTTTTCTGGCAAGCCAGTCATCAGCAGATTTATCGGGAGTTAGGCAAGCTAGAGGCACAGCAATGGGTTGAGGTAGAAGCGATCGCTCAGGCTGGCCGACCAGATAAAAAGCTGTATCACGTCACCGAACTGGGTAAGCAGCAATTGATTAATTGGCTGGGGCAAGCTAGTGACCCCAGCCCAACTAGAGAAGCCTTGTTAGTCAAAATGTTTTCAGGCAACTTAGTGCCCCGTGACGTGATCTTGCAAGAACTAGAGCGACGTCGCGACTTACATGCCAAACAGTTAGCCTTCTATCGCAGCATTGAGGAGCAGCATTTTGCTAACCCTCAAGCGTTACCGATAGAAGCTCAGTTTCGCTACTTGACTCTCCGCAAAGGCATCGGCTATGAGTCAGATTGGATAGCTTGGTGTGAGGAAGCTATGCAGCTACTCAGCTGAGTTATGTGCGACTTGAGCATACAGGCAGTTAAATCAAGGTTCTGTCTGGTAAAATAGCGAGGTTGTTCAGCCTGAGACTGGCTTTGAGTCAATCGATAGATTTGCCTAAAGTAGACGATTTCTTACAAGAGCTGGCGACCATTCAGCAAACAGGGTCTAAACGCATCGCCTTGCTGGGGTCCCGTCACGTTCCAATTACTCATCAACACTTAATTGAAATGATGAGTTATGCCTTGGTGCTATCCGGTAATCGTCTCATTACCTCCGGGGCAACAGGAACCAATTCCGCAGCGATTCGGGGTGCCATGCGGGCTGACCCAAACTTGCTGACGGTAATTCTGCCTCAAAGTTTGGAGCGCCAACCCCGCGAATCTCGCGAACAATTGGCCCAGGTGATGCACCTGGTAGAGAACCCAGAGAATGACAGTTTAACTTTGGCTGAAGCAAGTGCGCTGTGCAACCTAGAGATTGTTTCTCGCTGCCAGCAGCTCATTTGCTTTGCCTTCCATGACAGTCAGACGTTGCTCAAAACCTGTCAAGACGCTGAAGAGCAGCGCCGAATTATCACCCTGTTTTACTTTGACTAACTCTTTGTTGAGGTAAACAATGTCTCTGCCATTGCCAGTTTCAGCACTTCTGCTCTACAGCATTGCTGGGGCTGCATTGCTTATCTATATTCCCTTTCTGGTTGTCGCCTATGGTCGGCTACAGGTTGGGTATGATTCTAGAGTGCCACGAGCAGTATTTGAGAAGTTACCGCCTTACGCTCAGAGAGCAACTTGGGCACACCAAAACTCATTTGAATCGTTTATGTTGTTTGCGGCAGCAGCTTTGATGGCTTATGTGACGCAGCAAGATTCTATTTGGGTGGCGGGTGCGGCGATCGCGTATTTGGTGGCACGGTTGCTGTTTTCGCTGTTTTACATTCTGGATATTCCGCTGGGGCGATCGCTAATGTTTGGCATTGGTACTCTGTGTATTGCCACATTGATGGGTACGAGCTTGACTTCCCTGCATTAATCTAAATTTGAACGTTTAATATTCTTTGTGGTTCTATGGCTGCTACTTCTTCATTTGATGTTGTGAGTGATTTCGATCGTCAAGAGTTGGTGAATGCGATCGATCAAACAATTCGTGAGATCAAAAGCCGCTTTGACCTAAAAGACACCAAGACGACGGTCGAGCTTGGTGAAGATGTCATTACGATTAATACAGATAGCGAGTTTACGCTTGATGCAGTCCATACGCTGCTACAAACAAAATCTGCAAAGCGTAATCTGTCGCTCAAAATCTTTGACTATGGCACCGTGGAGTCGGCGAGTGGCAACCGAGTTAGGCAGGAAATTAAGTTAAAGAAAGGAATCAGCAAAGAGATTGCAAAACAAATTTCTTTGCTGATTCGTGATGAGTTTAAGAAGGTGCAGGCATCGATTCAAGGAGATGCGGTGCGGGTGTCTGCAAAGGATAAGGATGATTTGCAGGCGGTGATTCAACGGCTAAAGCAGGAAGATTTGCCTGTGGCTTTGCAGTTTAATAATTATCGCTAAAATCAAATGCCTTGGGGGCGCTTGCCCCCAAACCCCCGCTGAGGGACGGTTACGTCCCTCAGGTTCCCTCCAAAAGGGTATGAATGGTTTGCTTACGGGCAGGGAATAGAAGGTACAAGAGTTTTTAGGTGGGGCGATCGCTTTCTGAAGCATCCTGTAGGGGACGTTCTATTGGAGCGACAAAGGGAATAGCGGTGCCTTGGTAGGGGGTTGGTTCGGGAGTAGAGCCGTTTGCGCCACCTTCGGCCCAGCGCTTGGCGACCGCTACAAAATCTGACGGCATCATGATGATGGTGGTAGTGTTATTCTCGGCCCCGATTTCTGTCAGCATTTGCAAGCGTCGCAGTTCTAGGGCAGATGGATTTTCGGTAATGTTTTTGGAGGCTTCGGCTAATTTAACGGAAGCTTCTTGTTCTGCGGCTGCTTTGATGATTCGCGCCCGTTTTTCTCGGATAGCTTCGGCTTCTTTGGCCATTGCTCGTTGCATATTGGGCGGAATTTCTACGTCTTTCATTTCTACCCGCTCGATTACCACGCCCCAAGGTTCAGTGATTTCATCCACGATTTCTTGAACTTTGAAGTTGATTTTGTCGCGGTTTTGTAGCACATCATCTAAGATGTTTTGCCCTACAACATTCCGTAAAGTTGTGAGAGCAATTTGATAAACTGCCATCTCATAGTTTTCAACTTTATTGATGGCTTTAGCAGGGTCGATAATTCGATAATACAAAACTGCATTTACTTTAATAGTGACACTATCAGCAGTGACAGTTTCTTGGGGTTCAATATTAACGGTTTTGGTCCGGATATCTAACTGAGATTTTTGGTCAACCCAAGGAATAATCCAATACATTCCTGGGCCTTTAACTCCCCTGATTCGACCTAGGCGGAAAATTACCCCGCGCTGGTATTCCCGGTCCATTTTCAGGCCCGAAGTGGTTAAGAAGAAAAGAATACCTAAAACTAATAAGGTTTGTCCCATGATGGACTAATCCAAACTTGGATACCTGTATTCTAATCTGGGCTATTGAGAGAAAATTCCGAGAAATTGCTTAAGGATGATTGAGCGAGGTTTTCATCGTCGGAACCAGTTTAAGGAGTGAACTTGCAAAGCTCCACTTTTGATTTTGCACTGTCCTTGATTTAAGGTTGGGTAAAAGGCGCGATCGCTAGACAGCTTAATTACTTGTCCTAGATTTTGATTAATGTTGATATTTAAGGCTTTCGTAACTCTAATGCTGGAGTTAGAAATTTGGATGCCAGTATAAAATTTGTTGGCTTCTAAATTGATCGCTGCACTACCATCCCACTGGCCTAATTGAATACAAGCAGGACCATTGTAGTTACCTGGTAAACCCAGGGATGCTGAGTAGCTTAAGGAGTTGTCTGTGGCTTGAGTCAGCGTTGATGGGGCGATCGCTACAACTAAACCACCTGTGAATCCAATTAAAGCACTCAAAAATCTCATGTTGGTATTCCAAAAATTAGCTAATGAGCTAAGCTTCCCGAAATAACAACACAAATTTTTGCTCAATAAGAATAAATAATAGACTTTTGATACAGGAGGTATAAAGCTCTAGCGAGAGTTCCTCTAATATTCAACAAATTGGAGCTTGAGATGAAAATAAACAAGTTTCATCATGTATCAATTATTTGCTCGGACTACGAGCAGTCCAAACATTTTTATGTAGAGATTCTAGGGTTTCCAATTATCAAAGAAACGTTTCGGGCGGAGTGTGATTCTTATAAGTTGGATTTGCAGGTGGGCGATCGCGACCAAATCGAGCTACTTTCGTTTCCTGAACCGCTCACCGGGAAACGGTTCACCTTTTTTCAAGATCCAGATGGCTTGCCGCTTGAACTATAGGAGCACTAACCAGCGTCGTCTTGACAGGCTGCATGATCCGAGGATTCAATCTCAAATTTTTCGGCGATACTTTCCAAAATCTTAGCTTCTTGGGGTGTGACCTTGCCATTTTGACAGGCAATTTTTCGGCTCTGGGTTAATAGAGGTACGGCAAAATCGGGATTGAGTTGATTCAGCAGAAGATATAAAGGTTGGGGATTTTGCAAATTTTCGGCGATGGTCTTTAGAGATGAAGGATGTATATTGAGCGTTTTCAGGGTCGGTAGAATTTCGTCCCAAGAGCGTTTGTCGGTCCCGGCTAAAATCATATGCACCAAAACTTGATCCATAATCGCTTGCTGAGCGATCGCCACTTGCAAATACTCTTGGCTCGCTTGCTGCACTTCAGAGAGTTTGGCGTCTGAGACATCTTCGTTGAGTTGGGCTTCGTAAAAGCGGCAAGCTGCGTAACCCAGCGAGTACAGCATGGCAGCATTCGCACTCGCCCCTACCAAGGCTCCGGCGATCGGCGTATTTCGCAGTAATCCTAGCCCCAGCTTGAGCGCACGGCCCCCACCCAAAGCCACCCCGAAAATAGCTAGAATCTCGCCTTTACGAGCTGGGTCACGTAGGTCTAAGCCATAGGCTGCGGCAATTTGGTAGACCATTTCGGCCTGCAAAGCCATGTTCGCTGCTAAGTCTACTGTCAGAAGCGCTGTGGCAACGCCCGGAATCATGCTGGTTGCTAGACCCACGCCCCCTGCATACACCGCTTTCTGCATCATGAGCGTATGAGAAATTTGGCTAGGGCTATGGTTGGGGTGCTGGCGTCGCAAGTCCTGAACAGCAGCCTCAGCTTTCGCTAAATCAACCTGATTGGTGGCATCTAGCAACCAACCCCAATTAAGGCGAGTGCCAACTTTGCGTAAAACTGGGTTATTGCCGACGAAGGCTGCGGCTTCTCCTGCCCCTTGAGTTGCCTGAGTCAAGAGTTGCTGAGTTTGCTTAGCTGTGATTTCCCCCAGTTCGACGGCAGCTTTACCCGCTTGAAGGCCAGCTTTTAGAGTCGTATGGGCGATCGCACCTCCCACTCCTGTAGCTGTGCTTCGAGCTGCCTTCCCAACTTGATTGGCCCGATTACTGACCGTATCACTCAGATTGTGCAGATTGTGAGTTACGGCTGACCACAGCGAGGCGTGTTGCTTGGCAGGAAGCTCTGCGATTCCATCTTCTGCATCTATCGGTGCATCTATTGGTAGCTGTGCCTCTGCGATCGCTTCTGGAGTATCTAGGGTAGATACAACCTCCGGAGCAGCAGCTGCATTCTGACCAGTCACATTTGTGGGAGGCGTATTGACGGGAGGAGTGGAAGAATTGGCGGCATGATCAGTCATGATCAAGGGTGCTCCAGACGACTAAGTAGGCAAAACTGAGCATCGCTCTCACGACTGCTAGCTATATCGGCGACTCTCACAGATCTATTAAAGGTTGACCCAGACTACTTCTTCATCTCCTCTGAGTCAGAAAAAGTACGGCGTTCCTATCACTTTTGATACTCTAACTTTTGCAGTCAAATCTATTAATTTAGACAGATCCATATCCGCTCTATGCAGAATCTATTGGTTTACTGGTCCAATACTACTTGCGGTACCTGGGTAGCTTTAGCAGCATCTAATACACGACTGTCTAGTTTTTGAGCAACTTGACCTACTGAAATCACGGGTTTGTCGCCGTCAAGATACATAATCCAAAGAAACGCGCCGATTTGGTTTCGCCGGAAGACGACTAACTCGATTCGCATTGGAATAGTTTGAATGTTACTCGTAAAGCCGAAGCCTGCGATCGCATTACCAATACCATCTAAGTTCTTCAAAGCGCCTTTGTTGGAAATTTTAATGCCAGCTGCACCCTGTTGAAATCCTTGGGCAAATTGCTCTAGAAAACCAGCTTGCCGTAGTTCTGAGTCAAAAGCAGCTTGTGCTTCTGGTGTCGATAGGGGGGTGGTGAAGCCGATGATGTATTCGAAATGTTCGGCTTCTTGGAACGCAAACAAGCTTTCAGTTTCATACCCGCCTGCCGACAAGCTTTGGCTCAGTTCTGTCAGCTCTGGTCCTGAGAGTGGCTGAAACCCAGGTGGCAAGTCTTGCAACATCAGGGTTGGTTTAGTTGGTTTGCTGTTTTGAGCTTGATCGAGCGCAACCTCATCAGCAACTAAGAGCGATCGCGGCTGAGTTTGGGCTGGCAGTGGCGTCTGCACTGGGGCTAGAAAAGCTTTGGAACTTCCAGCTTGAGCTGTTTGACTTGCCCACAGACTGCTCGTGACCACCCAAACAACAAAGAGAACAGACTTTTGCATATCAGAGAAACTTCCCGGCATTACAACAGGTGGGTGAACAATAAAAAACAGCGATCGCGCTGAGTTGCTAGACTGAGCCACTGCTATCAACCGCTAAGTTGCTTCTCAAGATACTTTTCTAGGTGTAGACAGCACAGCCTTCCCCGGTAAGTTACTTGTTGTCGTAATTTCGCTTTACAATCTTTGCATCCTGTAAGTCCGAATTCCGAATCAAACAACGGTCTATCCTAGAATTTCTATGAGCATCGGATATCTTGCCCTCGTCCTGCACGCGCACCTACCTTTTGTCAGACACCCCGAAAGTGACTACGTTCTGGAAGAAGAGTGGTTGTATGAAGCAATTATTGAAACTTACGTGCCCTTGTTGCGGGTATTCGAAGGCTTAAAACGGGATGGGGTTGACTTCAAAATCACGATGAGTATGACGCCGCCCCTGGTGTCTATGCTGCGTGACCCACTATTACAGGAACGCTTTGATCACCATCTCGCTCAACTAGAAGAGTTATTAGAGAAGGAAATTGATCACAACGAGCACAACGGGCATATTCGTTACCTCGCCGAATACTACGCCAAAGAATTTAAGGAAGTTCGGCAAACCTGGGAGCACTACGATCGCGATTTAGTTAAAGGATTTAAACAGTTTCTAGATAGCAATAACTTAGAAATTATTACCTGCGGGGCAACTCACGGCTACTTCCCGCTCATGAAGATGTATCCGCAAGCCGTGTGGGCCCAAATTAAAGTCGCTTGCGAGCATTACGAAGAAAACTTCGGTCAACCGCCCAAAGGCATCTGGCTCCCAGAATGCGCCTACTACGAAGGAGTAGAGCGGATGCTGGCCGACGCAGGGCTGCGCTACTTCCTCACCGATGGCCACGGTATTCTCTACGCTCGCCCTCGGCCCCGGTTTGGTACTTATGCCCCCATCTTTACTGAAACTGGGGTTGCTGCTTTTGGACGGGACCATGAGTCTTCGCAGCAGGTATGGTCTTCGGAAGTGGGCTATCCTGGTGCACCGGAATACCGCGAGTTTTACAAAGATTTGGGCTGGGAAGCCGATTACGACTACATCAAGCCCTACATTATGCCCAACGGCCAGCGCAAGAACGTAGGCATTAAGTACCACAAGATTACTGGACGCGGGCTGGGTTTAGGGGACAAAGCTTTGTACGACCCCTATTGGGCGAAGGAAAAAGCGGCAGACCACGCCAGCAACTTTATGTTCAACCGTCAGCGTCAGGTGGAGCACTTGCATGGCATTATGCAGCGACCGCCGATCATTGTGTCACCCTATGATGCTGAACTCTTTGGTCACTGGTGGTACGAAGGTCCTTGGTTTATTGACTACCTGTTCCGCAAGTCTTGGTACGACCAGCAAACCTATCAGATGACCCACTTAGCCGACTACCTGCGCTTAAACCCAACTCAGCAGGTTTGTAAGCCCTCGCAGTCAAGCTGGGGCTACAAAGGCTTCCACGAATACTGGTTAAATGAAACCAACGCCTGGATCTACCCGCATTTGCACAAAGCGGCGGAGCGGATGATTGAATTGGGCAAACGAGAGCCTGCCGATGAACTAGAGTGGCGTGCCCTCAACCAAGCCGCTCGCGAACTGCTGCTGGCGCAATCTTCTGACTGGGCCTTCATTATGCGGACTGGGACAATGGTGCCCTATGCGGTCCGCCGGACGCGATCGCACCTGATGCGCTTTAACAAACTCTACGACGACCTAAACCAAGGCAAAGTTGATTCAGGCTGGCTAGAAAAAGTTGAGGAGATTGACAACATCTTCCCCAGCATCAACTACCGCGCCTATCGACCGCTTTAACCAACTCGTGTAATGGCCCGAATGGATTTATCTATATCTTAATAGGGGTGGATTGAGCCATAGACCTCCAGTAGTTCAGGGAGATCTGGGCATCAAATCCACCCTTTTTTTAGGATGGTACTCACCTGGAACTTACTAATCTCCCTCAGGGTCTGTCTGATGAGGGAAAGACAAATTTGTATAATTGCTTTAACTTCTACTATTGCGAGTTGCTTAGAGTTGGTACGAGGCAAGCTATGAAGTTATTTCTGGGTGGACTGATTGTCAGTTTGGGACTGTGGACTTTGCCAGCGCAAGCGCAAGTCTCGAGCGCTCAGGTAAACGCACTCGTAGAAGCAATTCGACAAGCCGCTCCGCAAACCGGAACCTCTCAGGATGGTTTGTACAGCGATTGGCAAGTGCAGCCGGGAAATATTCCTCGTTGGGCAAAATTTTGTACGGGTCGAGAAGTGACTCCAGAACAATTTGGCGCTAACGCCAACACGGCGCGGACTATTATCACCTGCATCATCAAAGATGCCTTGCAAGATGAGTATCCTGCGAGTGGCAATAGTGAAGCGATCGCAGTGCAACGAGTCGCCGCTTGGTGGATGACGGGCGATTCAACCCGCTACACCAACGCCGCCACCAGTCCTTATACCAACAAAGTGCTTAGTCTTTATCAGAAACTGAAGTCACCCAACGCCGCCTCTAGACCTGGGGCTGCTTCTAGGAACGCCGCTTCTACTTCTAATTCTGCTTCTACCTCCTCTACGTCTGCTAATGCGGCTTCCCCTGCTTCTCAAAACGAATATGAGCGCTACATGCAGGCTGGCTATGCCGCAACCAAGAAGGGAGACTACCCTTCAGCGCTGTTGAACTTTAAGCGAGCCGTGGATGAGCGCCCGAATGATACCTATGCTCAAAAGGCAGTTCAGAATGTAGAGGGATATCTAACCCGGAGCCGTTCTGGCTCGGCCCCTACTAAACAAAACTCTGCTCAGCCACCAGCCACCCAACCTGCGAGGAACCAAAATGGCTCCTCCCCGAAAACCTCAGGAGTGGTAGTGCCCACTCAGACAGGCGCAGCCAACAATGCAGCTCTCTCACAGAATCAAGCGGTGGGGCTGATTACAGAATGGCTGGCAGCCAAGTCACGCATTTTCGCTCCTCCTTTCGATCGGCAACCTGTGCAGCAGTTCACCACGGGAGAACTGTATGGTTCCTTGGTTAGGGACGATGGCGCGATCGCCTGGCTCAAAGACAACCAAGCTTACTACCGCTTTGGCGTGCAGAAAGTAGAGTCGGTCGAGCGATTTGTGGCTGACCAAAACAAAGCCACGGTAGAGCTAAAAATCACTGAAGACCGCACCCTGTACCGTGACGGCAAAGTTGATCCGAGCCAAACCGATTTCCAAACCAGACTGGTTCGCTATAGCTTGGAATCAATCGATGGAGCCTGGAAAATTGCCGATTATAAAACCGTGGATGGTTCAGTTTTAGAACGTGCGGTTGGCACCAACGCCCAGGACAATTAAACATAGCCGTTCCTGAAAGACTCAATGCTTATGCGACATTTGCTCAAATTAGCTGTGACTGCCGCTCTACTGGCTCACGCTCCCACAGCCTTAGCCGAAAAATGGGTCCAAGTCACCGTCAACTCAGTGGGCGATCGCTTTCTAGTCGATGCCAGTTCCATTGAGAATCGCAGCGGTAGCGTGTGGTATTGGGAGTACCGTGACTTCAAGCAGCCTAACAACGTGTTTCTAGATTCCCCAGTCAACCAACCTGTTTACGGCGCTGTAATTTACCGCTCTGTAGACTGCAAGGCAGGCACTACTCGGCTACGACGGCTCACCGCCTACGACAAGAGCCGCAAAGTGCTCCAGAAGTTTGACTATAGCGATCGCGGTAGACTCGCTAACCCTGCCACAGGCAGTAGTGCCAAAGCAGTTATTAATTACGTTTGCGCCAACGCGCCCCAAGCAGGGTAAGCACAAGATTTATAAGACGGATGGCGATCGCTGTCCTATCAATGGGTCCTAATCAATGGGGGTTGAACTTGCTTCAGCTCCCATTTTTGCTTTGGTGCCCGAATTTGGGTCAGAGCACTTGTATCCCTTTTACTAGGAACCCTAAAATTGGCCGCTTAAATTCTCCGTATTGGAGAAACTAATTGAGTTCCCCATACGTCCATAAGCTAAGAATGTCAAATGTCAACTTAGGCCAGAAATTGCAGGATTCTAGGTAATTTGTCATTGAAATCACTGAATTTCTAACCCTAGATAGTTTTAGGAACAAATTACCTCTAATAAGGTCTAGTTGATTAAGATAACGGATTTGCTTCTTGTTTTTTGGAGAACGCCCTCAATATGTCTAGCTTCAACCGTTGGCAGTCTGGAACCGCTGCATTTTTAGCCCTGAGCACCATTGCCGGCGCATCTGCCCCAATGGTTATGATGATGCCTGCTCAAGCACAAACCACTAGCTTTTCTGACGTTTCTTCTAGCTATTGGGCCGCTAGTTTTATTCGTGAACTCTCTGAGCGAGATGTCATCGCTGGATTCCCTGATGGCACATTCCGTCCCGACGAGCCTGTAACTCGCGCTCAGTTCGCGGCCATGATCCGCAAAGCCTTTAGTCGGTCTCAAGAGCGGTCTGCTGTAAATTTTGTGGACGTATCTCAGAGCTATTGGGCCTATAGCGCGATTCAGGAAGCCTATACAACTGGCTTCCTAGCTGGCTACCCTGGTAACGTCTTCCGACCCAACCAAAATATTCCTCGTGTTCAAGTTTTGGTTTCCTTGGCAAACGGCTTAGACTACTCCGTTAGCACTGAAGTAGAAACCGTCTTGCAACAGTACTACACTGATGCAGCTGAAGTTCCCAGCTACGCTCGGAGCAGCGTCGCGGCGGCCACAGACAAGCAGATTGTGGTTAACTACCCCAACATCAGACTGCTGAATCCTAACGAAGTCGCGACCAGAGCTGAAGTTGCAGCTTTTATTTACCAAGCTTTGGTTAGCTCTGGACAAGCAACGGCCATCACCTCTCCCTATGTCGTAGGCCAGCGTCCCCCTGTCCAGACGCCAACTCAAGTCAGAATTCCTTCTGGCACCACCATTCCGGTGAAATATGGCGAAGCTGAGAGAATTTTAGTCACGCCCGATGAAACCGCGCCTTTGACTCTCACAGTTGCTCAAAACATCACCACTTCTCAAGGGACCGTACTCATTCCATCGGGAAGCCGAGTAGTTGGTGAGTTGCGCCCCGCTGAAGGTGGTTCTCAGTTCGTTGCCCGAGAACTCGTCTTGGCCAGTGGTCAGCGAATTCAACTGAATGCTAGCTCTGAAGTAATCACCACGACTGAAGAGGTGCGTAAGGGCGCTAGTGCGGGCACCATCGTCAAGGATGCCGCTTTGGGTGCTGCTGCTGCCGCAGCGGTGGCTGCTGTGACTGGAGACCGAGCGATCGCCACGGAAGAAGTGTTGGGTGGTGCTGGCATCGGTGGTCTGATCGGACTCTTCCTAGGCCGCGATCGCGTTACCTTGATTCGAGTTGATCCCGACCAAGACCTGAATCTAACGCTGAACTCTGATTTGGTTCTCCCCACCGGTTCTACCAATCAGTAAGCTCAATTAGCGGCATAAGCGCCATAGTTAAACTGCAAACATTTCAGTTTGACTTAAGCACTCCAATTTAGATACGCAACTTCCCACTCAACCAAACAGCGATCGTGACCTTCGTAGTTGCGATCGTTTTTGTTTAGCAGCTTTTTGTTTGAGGGCTTTTTTAGGCGGCTTTGGCCGTTGAAGCTAGCGGTAACCAAACGACAAAAGCGGTTCCTGGTCCTACCGCAAGGGGGAGAGGCCGCACAAAATGCACAATGCTGCTTTGCTGCGCGGGGCTAAACACTTGAATCTCGCCTTGCATTTGCTGCACCAAATCATGGGCGATCGCTAAGCCCAACCCAGTCCCCGGAATCCCAGTCTGGGCTTGTACCCCCCGGTAGTGCCGCTCAAACAAATGCGCTAGATCTTGAGGAGGAATCCCTGGTCCTGTATCCCAGATAGCAATGCCTAACCAGTCAGCATGGCTGCGGGGTAGGGGCACAGACCAGCCTGTACTGACTTCCACATAGACTTGCCCTTGCGCGGGTGTATATTTCAGGGCATTGTCCAACAGGTTGCTTAATACTTCTCGGAGCGCCTTGGCATTGGCTTTCACCCAAGGCAAGTCAGATGGAATATGGGTATACAATACTAGTTCTCGTTCTTGGGCGATCGCGCTAGCCGAAGCAACCAAAGGCTCTAGGATACTAGCGATCGCGCAGGGCTCTAGCTTGAGATTGGCACCTGTCAGAAATCCAGCCGCGGGCAGTAAAGGCACAGAAGGCCCAGATCGAATACTACTCGCCCGATTGACACTTGACTCAGAGCGGTCAATGGCAAAGTCAACCGACGACTCAAACTGCGAACTGGCAGGCACAGCGCTATTGGGTGGTGTAGAACTATCTGTCTGAGCAGGAGCGAGTGTTAAAGGCGTTGAATCAGCTCTACCCAAATCAATGGCTTGATCGAACTGTTGTAACAACTCCTGTAAGCGATCGCTCTCCCGCACAATACTACTGGCCACATCCCGGTTTGGGTCTCCAGTGCCAAGGCGTCGCAGCAAGAGCTTGCCAAAGGTTCGCATCGCCGTTAAGGGATTGCGAAACTGATGTAACAAGGTGTCGAACAGATTATATTGCTGAGCCTGGAGCCGTCGCTGTTGATGCTGTTCCCGTTCTAGCCATTGACTACGTTGGTCTAAGACACAGCCCAACGCTAAGGTATGGGCCACTTGTTCAATTTGCGATCGCTCTTGTTCACTCCAAGCGCGATCGTCTCGCTCGGTCACGAGCAGTCCCATCACCATGCCCTCATGCATCAAAGGCAATACAACTTGGCGTTGGTGCTGTAAAGCCTCGTTATGGAATTGCTCTGGATTGGGGCCAACTTCATCCTCTGCCAAGAACGGTGGGCTCAAAGCAGACTGAGTAGACGTAGCAGGGCTAGCATCTGCCGCTAGCAAGCGCGGCAGTGTTGCTTCTGCGGCAGGCAATAAAAAGTGCTCATCATCCCAAGCAGCAGCGCTCTCAGGATAAGCCACTACTGGAATTAGCTTGGCCTCAGTGCCATCCGCCATTTCTTCGGTCAGGTAAACCACGCTGAGAGAGGCTCCTAACCCCTGGGTCAAGAGCTCTACCTGAGCGCGACAAAGCGCCACAAATTCTGAGCTAGTAGGTATCAGCATGCAGACAGTCGCAGATGGTTTACCTCAAAACAAACCCTTCTACATTCCCTGAACTAACGCTCCGTTGTAGAGCATGTTTTGCCACCATATACATCTATCTATCGGCTCTTTATGAGTTTCTAGTCTGGTTTTGTGTTTTTAATATAAAGAATTTCAAAGTCTTATTAAGATTATTAGGCGTTCATCCGGCTGATAGGACCTTTCAAAAGGTCTATCTAGTCTTTGTTGAAGCCAGTTGTAGAGTTTTGTATCAACGACTTAAAAGAAGTTGAAATTTTGAACTCAAGCCGATATACTTGCGACGGTTTTGTAACTATCACTACACCTGTCGGCAGAAAGAGGAGGTATCGAGATTGGCCAGGAGACGCAAGCGCAAAAGTCGTCGTCGCCTAGAAGGGCGCAGGATTCTGGAGTTAGTGCCTCAGTTTAGCATTGAAAGTGGCGAAGAAAAACCAGTTACAGCTGCTCGAAAATTCATTCAAGCACAAGCTATTCTTCCCCCAGCTTTGCTACTTGTAAGGCGGAACGAGCATACCACGGACCGGTACTTCTGGGCTGAAAAAGGGCTCTTCAGTGCGCAGTATGTCGAAGAGAACCATTTCTTGTTTCCCAGTTTGAGAGTATTGATTGGTGATACAGAAGATGCACCTGTGGCTGTCACCAGTCACTAAAGCTCAATTGGTCGAGCTTGCAAATGAGTCTGTTGGGAACATTTAATACTTTGCTGACACGGGAAATCAGTTGGACTGATATAAACAAGGACCCCACTCAAACCACAACGTTTGAATGGGGTCATTTGATTTAGCCCTCAAGCTTTCTCTAGATGGTAGGGCAGGAGAAGCAAATTAGTCACAAGCTCTTAAGTTAAGGGCTCGCTGCAATTCAGCCAACTCATCTCGATGAGCTGTGACTGTAACGCGGCTCCAAGATTGAGACTCTTCTGATTCAAGGGGTTCAATCTTGAGGGAAACTTGTTCTGGACGTTTCGCTTTTTGCCAGTAAAAGAAGCCTGCTAGAGGTGCCATAAGCACAGTCCCTAGCAAAATCTGGGTCAATCCAGGCAAAAGCATTGACAGTACTAGAGCCAAGCACAAAATGCCTGCAGCAGCCAATATCGTTAAAAAGACGGCCAAAAACCAGCTAGGCCGTACTACACCTTGAAATGTTACTTGGTTTTGGGCTGGATCGAGAGCTGCAACTTTGTAGGCACGTTGGTCAAAGTATTGTTGCACTCGGTTGAGTAACGATTCCTCTGCCTGTTCTGCAATCAGTTGTACTGCTCGCGTTCTGTCTTTGACGGAAGCTCGAATGAAAAACATGAGACCCACCACCATCAGTAAGGTCATCACGAATATAGATGGCAGAATGGCAGCGTTCATAAAGATGGGGTAGGAACAACAAACGATATCCCTATACTTTACATAAGTATAGAAAGGTTTTAATCTGCTTCTAGTTGGTAGTAGGTGAGACCGCACAACCTTAGCTCTGTTTGGGACTAGCGCGATCGCAGCCTTACGACAGATTCTAGGAACTACGGCCCACCAAGCTTAGTTGTTGTCACCGGGTGGCAAGTTGCCAGTTGCATATCCTTGCCAGAGACGAGATAATTCTTGAGCCCGCTCAGACCACTCTGGACGAATTTGATACATCCGGCGTGGCCGTCCGCGTCCTTCTACCTTGCGCCAATAACCCTGGATGGCTCCTTCATCCTCCAGAAATTTTAGAGCGCTATAAAGGACTGTATCTGAGAGACGGTAGGTGCGATACTCGTTCTCTAAAAGTTGAATCAACTCGGTTCCGTAAGAATCCCCTCGCTGCAATACTGACAGGACGTAACAAACGGCGAGTTCTTTATTGAGATAGATCGGTGGGGGATCTTGGAAAAACTGGTAGATATCTTCAAATCGCATGGTTAAACCCATAATTAATCAATCCACTTTAAAGCTAGGGTGTTGACGTTACAGTCTTAGACAACAGCAATAGCGCAAGAGTGCCAACCCATCTGATTAGTCCTCTGTTGCTATCTATTTGCCCTTAGTTGGTGTAAGCCTGTGGTGCCTAAACTCGCGGCTAGTTTCTAGAACAGTGAGCTTGGCATGACTTAAAGGAGAGTAGATGCATATTCTCGAAAAGCTCTAGATAGTGCCGTTAACTCTCACACTAGATTCAGAGAGTCATGTTGAATTTAGCTTGGTAATTACAGACTAGAGTGCCCGTCCTTCATCCCCTCTACTCAAGTAATTAGAGGGCGTAATATTAATTCTAGACATTTAATTCTGAGTTCGTCTGCCAGATTTTCATCAGATTTCACCTTTCATCCAAATGGATGATCTGCATGGATTAAAATCTGAGGAGCAACTAAGGGTATAGGCGAGGTTAAGGATAGCAATTAGGGTTGCAGAATAGAGAAATAGGCTGGATTAGAGCGATCGCTCTGTAGGCAATTCATCACTTTGCAACTCTTACCCAAGGTCGTTAAAACAATTTTTTTGACCTACCCCACAAATGGCTGAGCCTGATAACAAATAAAGTTATGCTTTAGTTACCTTGGATAGATGAACAGCCAGGTTATTACGCCCGTTTAGAGCATCATGTTGAATCAGCCAGACTCTTCTGCAATTCCTCCTGCAATTCGTCAAATTGCCACTAACTTTCGCTGGACTGGCTGGATTAGCCTTAGTATCCAAGCAGTCTTAGGGGTTGTTTCTACCGGGGTTTTAATTCTGGCTAGCTTTAGCGGGCGAGCTGGAGCGGCTTCCAATGCCACGCGAGCGGGGACTGGCTTTGGCATTTTCTTTGCTGTCTGTGGATTGGTGGCTTTAGGGATCAGCATCTATTGGTCATTTCGATATGTGCGGATCTCTCGTCAACTACGAGCGCCTAATACTAGCCTGCGCCCTAGTAAGGCAGATACGATTCAACTTTTACAACTTGGCATTGTGCTCAATCTGGTTGGCATGTTGTTGACCATTGTAGGAGCAGAGGCCATTGTCGGTGGCTTGATTGCCCGAGCGATCGCCCAGCCTCAAAATTCTCCTCTTTTATATGGTGTAAATAATATTCCGACTATTCAGCCCCTCGACTTTTTTGTGGTGCAAGCTAACACGAATACGATCGCGGGTCACTTTGCGGGACTGGTTTCTTCTTTTTGGCTGCTAAATCGGGTTAATCGCTAGAAATTCTCCGAGCCAGGGGTAGCAGTGCCTAGGCTAAGATTTGCTCAATCATCCGGTTGGCTTGTGATTCGTAGCTGCCGCCAAAGAGATTGAAGTGGTTTAAGACGTGGTAGAGGTTATAGAGCGTTTTTCGCTGTTTGTAGCCTGCCTCTAGAGGCCAAGCTTGGTTGTAGCCTTGGTAGAACTCCGGTGGAAAGCCCCCAAATAGTTCGGTCATGGCGATGTCTACCTCGCGATCGCCAAAATAGGTAGCAGGATCAAAAATCACAGGTTCGCCAGTTGCAGCCACCGCAGCGTTACCCGACCATAAGTCTCCATGCACGAGAGCAGGTTGCGGCTGGTGATTAGCTAGCAGTTCAGGAATAGCGGCTAGTAACCGATCCTGCTGAGGAAAGTGCCCTCCCCGTCGCTGAGCTAGTTTTAACTGATGACCAATGCGGTGTTGAGTAAAAAATTCTGCCCAATCTTTTGTCCAAGGATTGATTTGGGGCGTGGAACCAATGGTGTTAGGGCGATCCCAACCGAAACCCGCTGGACTGGTTACTTGGTGCATGGCAGCTAACTGGCGGCCCATTGCTGCCCAAGACTGGCGATCGCCCCGTCCCAACTCAATCCACTCCAAGACTATATAAGCGGAGTTTTCTGCCACGCCCCAACAAATCGGTTCAGGAACCCGGATCGTCGGCTGGATTCGCATTTGTTGTAGCCCTAAAGCCTCGGCCTCGAACATAGCAACCTGGGCCGCTTGATTTAACTTGACAAAGTAAGTACAAGCAGTTGGGTCAGATGACTTGCCAGAGCTAGGCTTGCCCTTCAGATAACCCTGTAGAGCGTAGCCTTGGTTTATACAACCGCCCCCTACAGAGCGCTGATTGCTGACTTGGAATTCGTATCCTGTAGCTTGAGTGATCTGGGCAGCGATGGTCGTCCACATAACGCTGGTTAGACTCTGATTTAGGCTGCAGGTTTCAGTACCACTACTCCGTAAGCATCGGTGGATAGGTAGCGCTGGGCCGAGGCTTGCAAACTGACCGCATCCAACGCTTGAATGTGCGCGGGGTAGTTGAGGGCTGGAGCCAAATCTCCCACCATTGCTTGGTAGTAGCCATACAAGCTAGCGCGATCGCTGGGGGTTTCGTTGCCAAAGATGAATCGATTCGCTACTTGAGTCCGAACGCGGGCAATCTCTGCTTCGGTGACGGGCTCAGTTTGAATTCGACGGATATGCTCGGCGATCGCGGCTTCTACGACTGGGATATTTTCCGCTGGCAGCTGGGCCGAGATGTAGAAGGCTCCCTGCATCTCAAAAGTGATATTGCTGGCAGCAATGCTGGTGACAAGCCCTTTCTCTTCCCGCAGATCGCGGATTAAGCGAGCCGTGCGGCCTTGACCCAAAATGGTGGCCAAGATATCCAGCGCATAGGTTTCTTGGAGATCGGCTAATCCAGGGGCGCGCCACGCCATTACCAAACGAGCTTGCTGCAAGCTATCATCTACGACTTCTTGCCGCACAATTCGGTCAAAGGCAGGCTCTAGGCTGTAGCTGGGCAAATCGTGGAGAGAAGATTGAGCGGCGATCGCGGGCCGATGCGCTTGTACCTGGGCGAGGGATGTTTCCACAATCTGGATCAGCTCCTCTACAGGCAAATTGCCTACCACTGCCGCAGTCATCGAGTGGGGCTGATAATGCTGGGTGTGGAAGTCCCGCATTTGCTGGGGAGTTAGTTGCTCAATGACAGAACTAGGGCCAAGCACGGGACGGCGATAAGGTAACTTCTCGAAAGCGACTTCCATCGCTTTGGCAAAAGTACGGCGACGCGGATTATCGTCTGAGCGGCGAATTTCCTCTAAAATCACTGATCGCTCTCGCTCAAAGGCTTCATCTGCAATTTCTGCATTCAGCACCACATCCATTTGTAAAGGTGCTAGCTCGGCAAAGTCTTTGGGAGCCGTCGTGATGTAGTAATGGGTATAGTCTTGGCTGGTGGCAGCGTTCGTCACTGCGCCCCGCTCCTCAATCAAGCGCTCAAATTCTCCACTCGCTAGCTGCGCGGTTCCCTTGAACACCATGTGCTCTAGAAAATGGGCCATGCCATTAATGGCATCAGTCTCAATCGCTGAGCCTACATTCAGCCAGAGGTTGAGGTTGACCGCTTCAATCGGTAGCTGCTCTGCAACGATCGTCAGGCCATTCGCTAAGCGACGAACCGTGGGTGCGTTCAGTCGGGGAGCCTGGGGCGATTTGATCAGGGTTGGGGTCATGAATCTTCCGAACAAGCTGAGTTCTTCATCTATCTTAGTAAGCGCAGGAGTGCTGTTAGCTAAATGATTACAAGTCCACAACAATTCGTGAAATTGCTAGTGGAGCTGAAGCGATCGCTAAGCAGAACAAAACCAACGCTAAAGAAACTGCATGAAATTCGACATGGCATCCGCCAAGCAGCAGCCAAAACCACGACGGTGAGAAGATGCAATGGCCGTCTGAGCGATTCGGTGTGAGTCTAACAAACCCTGAGTTTAATTGGGGTTCAATTTGGGCAACCATTTCTACCGCCACTATAGTCTGAGCACCCTCTGAGAACTGAGCCGTTTCTTCAAGATTCCATGTAGAAACGATTTGTATTTGTTGAAGTTGGTTTGCTGCACTGCCTCTAATGCGTTATCAGCAGGGCGATCGCTGGTTTTAATGTAAGTTCAAGACGGCAGTTCAAAACCCCCTTTCGTTCCAGAAAAAACAGCACCTGCCTATAATTTATTAAGAAATATAAAGAAGTTAAGAATTTGCGTTTATGGGCAGCAAGGGCGATCGCGTGGTTGTGGTAGGAGCAGGCATTGGCGGTCTGACCACAGCCGCATTACTGGCTCATCGTGGTTATCAAGTTCTTGTTTTAGACCAAGCGTTAGTGCCGGGGGGCTGTGCTTCTACCTTTAAGCGTCGCGGCTTTACCTTTGATGTGGGAGCGACTCAAGTTGCGGGGTTAGAACCGGGCGGCATTCATCATCGGATTTTTAGTGAGCTAGAAATTGAGCCTCCGGAGGCAACACCCTGCGACCCTGCCTGCGCCGTTTTGCTCCCAGGTGAAACTGATCCGATTAATGTTTGGCGCGATCCAGACCAGTGGCGAGCTGAGCGACAGCGACAATTTCCGGGCAGCGAACCGTTTTGGCAACTTTTAGCTGATTTGTTTCGCTACAGTTGGGCGTTCCAAGGGCGCGATCCCATTTTGCCGCCCCGCAATATTTGGGATTTTTGGCAGCTCACCAAGGCAGTCCGTCCTGATACGCTTCTAACTTTGCCCCATACTTTTTCGACGGTGGGTGATGCGTTGCGTGGCTATCGGCTAGCTGACAATTTGCGGCTACGAACTTTCTTAGATTTGCAACTGAAGCTTTACTCCCAAGTAGACGCGGAGAACACAGCTCTGCTTTACGCAGCTACAGCTTTAGGAGTGTCTCAAGCGCCCCACGGGTTGTTTCACTTACAGGGCAGTATGCAGGTGCTCAGCGATCGCTTGGTGCAAGCTCTAGAGCGAGATGGGGGCCGTTTACTGATGCGCCACAGCGTCGAGCAAATTCACGTAGAAGCAGGGGTGGTGAAAGCAGTCACGATTCGCAACCAGAAAACCAATGACGTTTGGACAGAACCCGCTGATCAGGTGGTGGCAAATGTCACGGTGCAAAACTTGGTGCCGCTGCTGAGCGAAGCCATTCCTTTGGGTTACCAACAACGAGTTGATAAATTGCCTCAAGCGTCTGGAGCGTTTGTGATTTATCTCGGCGTGGAGCAAAGTGCCATTCCTGACGGATGCCCGCCCCATCTTCAGTTTCTCTACGATTACGATGGGCCAATTGGGGAAAATAACTCGTTGTTTGTCTCGGTGAGCCATCCTGGGGATGGCCGTGCCCCAGAAGGCCAGGCTACTATCGTGGCTTCTTCTTTTACCGATCCGACGCTGTGGTGGCAGTGCCCCGACTATGAAAGCTTGAAGCAGCAATATACCGAAACAGCGATCGCTCGGCTGGGTCAATTCTTCCACCTAACCCCAGAGCGCATCCTGCACCAAGAATCGGCCACGCCCCGAACTTTTGCCCACTACACCGGACGCGAACAGGGCATTGTAGGTGGGATTGGGCAGCGAGTCAGCACCTTTGGCCCCTTCGGGTTTGCCAACCGCACGCCGATTCAGAAGCTTTGGTTGGTAGGTGACTCCACTCATCCGGGCGAAGGCACCGCAGGAGTTAGTTACTCAGCTCTGACAGTTGTTCGGCAAATTGAGGCAAACTCAGAGAAGGGCAGGTCGTGAGCTTGCCATGATTTCTCTGGCGATCGCGAATTCCTATGGAGTCAACTTGGGCAGCGCGGCATCGTGAAGCAGTCTCCCTTCAAGCACAGGGACGCTTTCAAGCAGCAGAGCAGCAATATCAGGCCATTTTGCGAGTCCAGAGTCAAGCAGACGCAGTTTGGCACGATTTGGGCTGGCTTTATTACCAAACGGGGCAGTACCAATTAGCGGCTCAAGCGCTGCTGAAAGCTCTCGAACTCAATCGCCAACAAGCTAGCTATCACTACAAATTAGGCTTAGTTCTGGAGAAACTAGGCGATCGCGATCAGGCGGTCCAAGCCCACCGAAACGCTATTCAACTCGATGAAAAATTGAGTGATGCCTACAGCGAACTAGGGCGATTGTTGATGGCATCCAATAAGCTCGATGAAGCGGAAGGGGTGTATCAGCAGGCGATCGCCGTTCATCCCCAGCAAGCTCAGAGCTATTTCCAGCTAGGTCAAGTGCTGGCGGCTAAAGCTCAATTTCCAGAAGCGATTAAAGCTTATGAAGTAGCGCATCAGCTCAATCCTGCCGACCCCCAGACTTTGCAAGAATTGGGTCAAGCTTTGGATCTACAAGCTAGTCGCTATCAAGCCAGAGCCGCTTTTTTCTTGGGTTCCAGCTTCTACTGCCAAGAAAAGTATGCAGCAGCAGCAGAGCAATACCAGGAATTCATCCACATTCCCAACCCTGAAGCCGCCGCCCCAACAATGCAGCGGGCTTATAAGTACTTGGGAGAATGCTTACAAAAGCTAGAGCAATCTGCCGAGGCGATCGCTCTGTATTACCAAGGGATTCAAAGCTATCCAGAAGCTAGTGAGTTTTACTACGAGCTGATAGCACTGCTGCAAAATTCTGGACGAACGAAGGAAGCGATCGCGTTTGCTACTCAGGGCTTACAACATCTTCCTGACGATCTTCATCTGTTGCGGGCACAGCAACTAATGCTCCCCATTTTGTATCAGAATGCAGCCGAGATTGAACAGTGGAGAGAGCATTTTATTTCAGGGTTAAATTACTTAGTAAAAACTATTGATTTAACAACACCTGAAGCAGCCCAAAAAGCGCTTTTAGGAATTGGCTACCAAACTAATTTTTATTTGCAATATCAAGGTCAAGATGATTTAGTGCTCCAGGTTCAGTATGGGCAGCTAATGCATCAAATTATAGCTGCCAACTATCCTGATTGGGTCAAACCACTTCAGGCACAACCTCATTTCTTACAGTCTAATCAGCAACGAAAAATCCGAGTTGGTTATATTTCAAGTTTCCTGTGGCAGCATACAGTTGGCAAACTTTTTATTGGCTGGATTCGTCATCATAATTCAGACCAATTTGAGCTGTACTGCTATCACCTGGGGCAAGCGGTTGACCAGGTAACAGAGCAAATCCGCCAGCATAGTTATGAGTTCAATCATTTATCTTTGCAAGAGGTTCTAGAGGCAGACTTTCAAAATATTGGAAGCAAAATTCGGGCCGATCAACTCGATATTTTGGTGTTCCTAGACATTGGCATGCATCCTTTTGTGACCTCACTGGCTGGATTGCGCCTCGCCCCAATTCAATGTGTCACTTGGGGACATCCGATTACCTCTGGTTCCCCCACAATCGATTATTTCCTTTCTAGTGACTTGATGGAGCCAGAAACCGCAGAAGCTCACTACTCAGAGAAGTTAGTGCGTCTGCCCAATATCGGTATTAGTTACACCAAACCACAACTGCCACCCCTCACTAAATCACGGCCGGATTTTCAGATTCCGCAAGATGCAATCGCCTATTTGTGCTGCCAATCTTTATTCAAATATCTCCCTCAATACGATTACATTTTTCCGGCGATCGCTCAGCAGGTACCGCAAGCTCAATTCATTTTTATTTCTGGTTTTGATCCAGAATTAACTCAGCAATTTGAACAACGTTTAGAAGCTGCTTTTGCCCAATATCATCTTAACTACCGATCGCATTGTGTGATTTTGCCGAAGCAAAGCCAAACTGACTATTGGCAAATTAATTTGCTGTCAGACATTTTTCTAGATACTTTTACTTGGTCTGGCGGCAACACTACCTTGGAAGCGATCGCCTGTAACTTACCTATCGTCACTTGCCCCGGCGAGTTTATGCGAGGACGGCATTCTTACGCGATTTTGCAGAGATTGGGTGTAACTGCAACAATTGCTAAAGACGAAGCCGCATACATTGAAATAGCCGTTAAATTGGGTTTGGATTGTGATTGGCGAAGTCAAGTTGTGCAGCAAATGAGCGATCGCCAGTCATTTCTTTATGATGATTTAACCTGTGTCAAAGCTTTAGAGGACTTCTATCAGCGCGTCATTGGGAACCACTAAAGCAATAAGTTTTGGTCATTATAACTACTTCTAGTTTAGAGCTGCCTAGGGTAAAAGAACAGCATGGGAAATTGGCAAATTTTGTATCAGGAAGCAACAGCTCTACAAAAGCAAAATTCATTGACAGCAGCAGAACAGAAATATCAGCAAGCTCTACAATTAGAGCCTAAGCAAGCAGAAATCTGGAGTGACTTAGGACATCTTTATTATCAAATGGGTCGTCATCAAGAGGCTTTTTCAACGCTATCACAAGCGTTAGAAATCAGCCGCTTCACGGCTCTGCATCATTACCGTTTAGGTATGGTATTTGAGCAACTTCAGCAAACCGAATCAGCGATTCAAGCTTATGAAAACACGATCAAGCTAGATGCCAACTTGGTAGAGGCTTACTTAGCTTTAGGACGAATCTTCGTTACTCAATCACAGTTTGACGCTGCTATTAGCAACTATTTAATTGCTCACGATCGCAATCCTCGTGATGTCAAAATTTTAAGTGATTTAGGGCAAGCCTATGAATTGCAAGCTAATGAATCAGAGTTGAGGTCTGATTTTTATCTAGGATTTAGCTATTACCGTCAAGGGAATTATGCAGCCGCGATCGCTCCTTACGAGAAGTTTCTCGCATCTCTGACGCCAGCAATCGCCTCAGAGGCCATTGAGCGAGTGTATCGTTATTTAGGCGACTCCTTGCAACGCCTCAATCACTCCCAGAGAGCCGCCGAAATTTATCAGGCCGCAGTAAAACAGTATTCCCAAAAGCCTGACTTTCACATTAATCTGATTGCAGCTTTACGGAACAGCGGCCAAACGAGAAGTGCGATCGCCGCAGCCGCTACAGCCGCTCAACTCTTTCCGGATATGGTGCTGTTTGAGCGCGATCGCCACCTAGTTTTGCCAATTCTGTACGAGTCAAGCACAGAGATCTCAACTTATCGACAGCAGTTTAACCAAGGTTTAGCTCAGCTGATTCAATATGTGCAATCAAGAGCTGATGTTAATAGTGCAGAAAGTCGCGCTGTTTTTTTGAGGGGCTTAGGGTCTCAAACCAATTTCTATTTGCATTACCAAGGCCAAAATGATCTGGAGCAGCAAGTTCAATTTGCTCAGTTACTTCATCAACTAATGGCTGTGCAATATCCTGAATTGATGCAACCTTTAGCGACTAAAAAACCAAGTGTTAGGCAAAAAATTCGGGTTGGTTATGCCTCTGCTTGTATGTGGAAGCAAACAGTTGGAGTGCTATTTTTAGGCTGGTTGCGGCATAGCGATCGCCAAAACTTTGAGATTTACTCCTATCACTTGCATCCCCATTCCGATGAGCATACGGAAAAATTCCGAGCTTCTAGTGATGTTTTTCGTCATCTACCTGTTAAGGAAGCGATCGAATTGGATTACATCCAAGCAGTCGGTGAACAAATCAGAAAAGACGAGCTTGATATTTTAGTGTTTCTGGATGTAGGAATGCATCCTTATATGAGCTTATTTTCTAGCCTACGTCTGGCTCCAGTTCAATGCGTTACTTGGGGACATCCAGTTACTACAGGCTCTCCCACTATTGACTATTTCTTATCAAGTGAATTGATGGAACCTGAAGATGGAGATAAACACTATTCAGAAGAACTAGTACGTTTACCTAATATTAGTATTGCCTACAGTCCACCTGACCTAAGTGAAGCCACAAAAACTCGCGCTGATTTTGGCTTGCGAGAAGATGCAGTTCTCTATTTATCCTGTCAAACCCTATTCAAATATCTCCCTCAATACGATTACATTTTTGCCGCGATCGCTCAACAAGTACCGCAAGCACAATTTGTTTTTATTTCGCACAAAAGTGCTGCGATTACTGAAAAGTTCTCTCAGCGTTTAGAGCGAGCTTTTGCTCAGTATGGCCTCAAAAGCCCTGACTACTGCGCGATTTTGCCTCGCCAAGGGCACAATAGCTACTTAAGCTTAAATCGCATTGCTGACGTGTTTCTAGATACGTTTAGTTGGTCAGGAGGCAATACTGCTCTAGAGGCGATCGCTTGTCAGTTACCTGTGGTGACTTGCCTTGGAAAAATGATGCGTAGCCGCCACTCCTACGCCGTGCTCAAACAATTAGGAGTGACAGAGGCGATCGCTGCTAACGAGACAGAATACATTCAAATTGCAGCTCGTTTAGGTCTAGACCCAAAGTGGCGTCATCAAGTTTCCCAAAAAATTAAGGCTGCCCGCTCCCGCCTTTATGACGATATTACCTGTGTGAAAGCCTTAGAGAATTTTTATCAGCAAGTCGTTCATCAACAAGCTTCTTTAGCTTCCAATTCAAGATGACTTTGAATTCAAACCCAATGATTAATCAATCCATTCACCAAACAGCTAATCCCTTAAAACTATATTTGGGCTGTGGCCGCAAAATCAAACCAGGGTATATCAATGTAGACCAATATTTAGCTGGTCCAAACATCACCCAAATGGATGTTTTTAATTTGCCATTTCCTCCAAATAGCGTGGATGAAATTTTTACTGAGCACATGCTAGAGCATCTGAGTAAGTATGAGGTGCCTCAAGTATTAAAAGAATGGGCTAGAGTTCTAAAGCCGGAAGGCCAACTCGTCATGAATTTGCCCAACTTGGAATGGTGCCTGCGGCAATGGCTTGACAAACCCGAATCAGAGCGTTGGGGCTGGCAGCTTGATACTATCTTTGGTCTCCAAAGCCATCCGGGTGAGTTTCACAAAACTGGTTTTACGGCTCCTCGATTACGTCAATTGCTCGCAAAAGCTGGCTTTCGCGACATTAGCATTGCAGATTGTTGGTCCCACGAACAGAGCTGTTTTTGGGTGGAAGCTAGTAAAGCGCCTAAAAATACAAATCTTTTAGATAAGGTGGCTTATTCCACGAGTATCGTTGTACCTTGGTGGGATCACGGTGAGTTATTAGAAATTTGGGAACGCAACTTAAAACATTTATCGGACATTGAAATTATTTTTGTTGACAATGGTAGTCAGCCTCCCACCAGAGATGCTCTAAAGAGATTTTGTCAGACTCATAATATTAAGTTAATTCGTAATTCTGAAAACCGAGGTTTTGCCGCAGCAAATAATCAAGGAATTCAAGTTGCCAGCAACGAATATATTTTATTTCTTAATAACGACATTGAGGTGCTAACTGCTCCAGTTCCCTACCTATGTCAGCTTGCTGGCGAAGGATTGGCAGGCCCAGGCCCTAAGCAAACTGAAACTGGGGAAGTTTATTTAGAAGGCTGGGCTTTGTGTGTCAAAAAACAGGTATTAGAAAGCTTTGGTGGTTGGTGTGAAGACTATGGGCCAGGATATTGGGATGATGTTGACTTCTGTCATCGCGCTAAATCCAGTGGGTATTCGCTCACTCCAATTCCCGAAGAGATTAAGCATCAATTATTTACCCACAACCAAAACACAACAGGTCGAGATGGACGGCTCAATCAATTGAAGTTGCATGTCCGTAATCGTGGCATTTTTATTCAAAAGTATTACCTGAATAAAATGCCTAAGATTGTCATTGATGGCATGTTCTTTCAGTTTTCTAATACTGGTATTGCTCGTGTTTGGTCAACCTTGTTAGTGGAATGGTCTAGAAGCAATTTTGCTGATCATCTTTTAGTGTTAGACCGTAATGGTTCTGCGCCGAGAGTTCCTGGGATTCGCTATCGCCTCATTCCACCCTATAGCTATAGCAATGCTGCTCTCGATCGCGCCATTCTTCAGCAAATTTGTGACGAGGAGCAGGCTAGCTTATTTATTTCCACTTATTACACCACCCCGATTTCAACGCCTTCGGTATTCATGGCCTATGACATGATTCCGGAGCAAATTGGCTGGGATGTAGACGAGTTTATGTGGCGGGTCAAGCACTATGCCATTCAGCATGCTGACCGTTACATCGCAATTTCTCAAAATACTGCACGGGACTTAGCTAAACTCTTTCCTTACATTGCTCCGGAAGCGATCGCCGTTGCGCCTTGTGGGGTACAACCCAGTTTTGTCCCGGCTGGTGACGCAGAAGTGAATGAGTTTAAACAGAAGCACCAGATTACGCAGCCCTATTTCTTGATGGTGGGCACGAGAAACGGCTACAAGAACACCATTTTGTTTTGCAAAGCCTTTGCCAAACTCGCGAATGCTGCCGACTTCAGTATTGTTTGCACAGGTGGAAACCCCACGCTGGAACCTGATTTGAGTGCTTGCTTACCCGCAGGCACCAGAGTTCATCTGCTGCAACTCAACGATGCCGAATTACGAATGGCCTACGCTGGAGCGATCGCGCTCGTATACCCTTCCCAGTACGAAGGCTTTGGGCTACCTATTTTAGAAGCAATGGCTTGTGGTTGTCCGGTCATTACTTGCCCCAATGGTTCCATCCCAGAGGTAGCGGGTCAAGCTGCCCTTTATGTCAAGGACTCAGATGTTGCAGGACTGACTGCCGCGCTGCAAAATGTGCAGAACCCAACTTTGCGCGACCCACTGATCAAAGCAGGCTTAGAGCAGGCTAAACAATTCTCTTGGCTCCAGATGGCGAAAACTGTGAGTGAAACGTTGATGGCAGCAGCTCAGCAAGCACCTCCATCAACACCCTACAGTGCTCCAATGACAATCGCAGCGGTGGATAATCGACGCTTAATTGCTCTGGATAATAGCCCTGAAACCAGTTCGGGTCTTAGCCCTGTTACCACCTCTGGCAGCCAAGCGGCTCTGCCACCTCAGCCTGTAGCGCTCCCATTACCCACGCCACCCGCAAACCCCGAAACCTATGAGCAGTACCAGCGGATGGGCAGAAGCTTGATCGCAGAGCATCAGCTAGAAGATGCCATTCAAGCTCTGGAAAAAGCTCACCAATTGAGTCCTCGCGATCCGGTTGCGCTCCAGGATTTGGGCACTGCCTACAAAGCCAAGGCAGATGAGTCTCGCATGCAAGCCGACTTTTATCTAGGGTTTGCTTTATACCGTCAAGGCAAATACCAAGCGGCGATCGAGCGGTATCAGAAATTCCTCAGGTCTGAGAAAACAGGAGTTGCCCCAGAACTGATTCAGCGAGTTTATAAGTGCTTAGGTGATTGTTTTCAGCGCTTGGGGCAGTACGACGCGGCCATTCAGCTCTACCTGGAAGCGGTACAGGCTTATCCTACCGCCACAAAGCTTTACTTTGACCTAATTTCTGCCTTGCGAGATGACGGCCAAACTGAAGCCGCGATCGCCGCTGCGACCGAAGCTTTGAGTTTGTTACCGAATGATCTTTCTCTCAAGCTGGCCCAGCAGTTAACTTTGCCCATTTTGTACGCAACTACTGAGGAGATTGCAGTATCTCGGCAGCGGTTCAGTCAAGGCTTGGCCCGCATCGGGGCTGAACTCGACTTGTCTACACCGGAAGCCAGCAAAAACGCCCTCGAAGGCATTAGTCGTTACGCTAACTTCTACCTGGCTTACCAGGGTGAAAACGATCGCGCTTTACAACAACAATACGGGCTGTTGGTGCATCAGATTATGGCGACCAACTATCCCCAGTGGGTGCAAGATCGACCGATGCCACCTTTAAGCCCGAGTGGCAAAATTCGCATTGGCTATCTCTCAGACTGTCTACGGTTGCATACAGTAGGCAAGTTGTTTTTGGGCTGGCTGCGTCATTGCGATCGCGAAAAATTTGAAATTCATTGCTATTCTCTGAATCGAGAGCAGGACGCAATTACGCAGGGAATTCAACGTTACAGCGATGCCTTTCATCAGATTTCTGGCGATTTGACAGGCATGTGTCAGCAAATTCTAAACGATGAACTACACGTACTCACGTTTCTCGATATTGGCATGCATCCCAAGGCTAGCCAGATTGCCAGTCTGCGCTTAGCTCCGGTACAGTGTATGACTTGGGGGCATCCAGTGACATCGGGCTTACCCACGGTTGACTATTTCCTCTCTAGCGACCTAATGGAGCCTGAGAACGGTGAGGAACACTACTCCGAGCAATTGGTGCGGCTACCCCAAATCGGTATTGCTTATGCCAAACCTACTATTCCCGAGCTAATCAAGACTAGAGCTGATTTTGGATTGCGCCCCGATGCGGTGGTCTATTTGTCTTGTCAGTCACTGTTCAAGTACCTGCCGCAGTACGACTTTGTGTTTGCCGCGATCGCGCAACAAGTGCCTCACACCCAGTTTGCTTTTCTCGCTCACTTTAGTGCTGCTGTCACTGAAAAGTTTCGTCAGCGCTTACAGCGGGCTTTCGCCGCAATAGGTCTAAACAGCGAGAACTATTGTGTGATTTTGCCTCGACAGAACCAAGCAGGGTATTTGCAGCTCAATCTTTTGTCCGATATCTTTTTGGATACGTTTGACTGGTCTGGCGGCAATACCACCCTAGAGGCGATCGCATGCAACTTACCCGTCGTCACTTGCCCAGGCGAATTTATGCGAGGACGACATGCAGCAGGAATTTTGCAAGCTTTGAGCATCCCAGAGGCGATCGCGGCTAACCCAGAAGAATATGTGGCGATCGCAGTTAAGCTAGGGCTGGATTCTGCGTGGCGGCAGGAGATCGAGCAGCGCATTACCCAAGGCCATGCCCAGCTTTTTGATGACTCAAGTTGCGTGAAAGCCCTAGAGTCCTTTTATCAACAGGTGGCTCAAGGGAGTGGCTCCAGACTTTAGTTGATCGGGCGAATCTGTGGAGGCGTGGGTTCTACAAGAACTTTAGGAGGTTCAGGGGGTTGTAGAGCTTTCCTCCACTCGCCAATTTGGAGCTGGGCTTGAGCATAGGCTTCCGTACGAGCAGGGACCTTTTGGGCGATCGCGATCGCGCTGGGCAAGTCATAGTTGGCTTGGTTTTGGGCCAGCACTAAAATAGATTGGCTCCACTGATTAATGGCGGCTTCAGCATCAATTCGTAGGGAACTGGAAGCGGGAATTTGATCCGCTTTTTGGATCGCCGCTGCTAAGGCATCTGGGGTTGCGGCAGTCGCTAAGCTTTGAGCTTCCTGCCAATTTTGCTCTGCTTGAATCAGGCTGCGCCAAGAGCGGATTTCATCCTGCGCCTCATCATAGAGCGCCCGACCAGAAGTGATTTGGTCGGCGGTAGCGATCGCACTGGTTAAATCTCCACTGCTCGCGAAGGCTCGGGCTTGATCTAAGTAGGGTTGGTCTTGTTGCCGCTGAATTTCCCTGGTCCACTGGCGGATTTTGTCTTGGGCTTCACCATACAAAGCGCGACCTGGACCGACTTGGCTGGCCTCATTAATCGCGGATTGCAGCGAGTTAGCATCTCCCGCCAAGGCATATTCATCCGCGCGATCGAGGTAAGGCCGATCTTCCGTCGTTTCAATTTGGCCGCGCCAGCGAGCAATTTCTTTCTGAGCTTCATCCCAGCGAGGATTGGAGCGGTTGACTAAGCTAGCTTCTGCGATCGCCGATCCTAAGGCATTCGGAGTCCCCCCTTGCGCTAATTGACGGGCCCGATCGAGATGGGCGACACCTTCAATTTCTCGCTGCCAGCGGGTAATCAACTGCTGGGCTCTAGCGTACATGGGACGCTTACGATCGAGCTTTTGAGCTTGAGCGATCGCGGCTTCTAAGTCTGCGACCGTCCCTTGCCAGGCTTGAGCTTGAGCATCAGCCAGATCAATAAAGTCTTGCGCTTCTTCCTCTAAGTTGGCACTATCAGGAATCTTACGGGCGATGGCGATCGCTTCTGTCGCGTTGCGTTCTTCTAGGGTCGCTTGGGCTAAATTCAGCATTTTGCGACCAAACTTGGCGATCGCGGTTTGTGCCTCTTTGTAGATGTAACTGTTAGGGCTGATCGACTCCGCTAGCTTAATCGCCTTGAGCAAATTGTCGAGACCACCAATATCGGCCAGTTCTTCGGCTTTGGCTAACTTGTTGCCTTCTTCCTTAGCAACTCGAATGCGTTCGTTAAGTTCTTGATACTTCGTGGTTTCCCAATAGGTATTACCCACATAAAGCAAGCGCACTGCCTCGGTAAACGCTTGATGCCACTTGCGCTCTCGCATAGCAGCTTCTGATTTTTGATAAATCGCCTCTGCCTTCTCCCAAATCAATTGCCAGCGCTCGATCCGTTCATTCACGAGGGCATGAGCCGATGTGTTTTCTGGAATTTTGCGGGCCGTAGCAATCGCTTCTTCGAGCTTGCCGGCGTTGAAAGAAGTCTCAGCCAAGTTGAGGATATCTGATGACCACTGTTGAATTGAGCGGTCAATATCGGACCGCAAAGGGTGATCGAGAGGCAAGTTGTGAACTAGCGCGATCGCCTCTAGCAAATTCTTCACGGTCTGCTTGTTGGCTGCAACTTGAGCACAGTAGAGCCGCATGGAAGCAGATGCCATCGGCCAGAAGATCGAGGGGCAATTCGGCAACGCAGGCGATCGGACCAACAACGCCACCGAGACAACTGCCGCTCCTCCCGTAAGCAACAAGGTAGTCAAGCCCCAAAATCTTATGCTTGTGGGCAATCGTAACCGTCTGCGATCGCGGGGGCTGGGGGGCTGGGTCAGCGGCGGGGGAGCAGACCCCGGTACGGCATAAGCAGGTTGCTCCGTCTGACCGAGCGTCGAAACCACAGGCCGAACTGGGTCTGGAGGCACAGCTCTGACCACAGGACGCGGAGTCGGATGGGTTGAGGGGCGAGGAGCAGGGGGGCGGTCGGGGTTGCTTGAATTCTTTATCCGGAGAGGCCGATCGGCTGGCCTACGGTCTGGAGTTCCGCGATCTCTGGTCATAGCCCACCTAACAACTCCCACCTAACAATTCGTAGTGCAACGGCTTTGGCTGCTCCAAAGCAAATGCAGTAGTTGTCATCCTACCCTCCTCAAGCCCCAAAAAGTCAAATCTTTAGGTTTAGATGACACTCTTCGTAGACTTTCTCTAGCCTCCCGGACTTTCGTTAGGATTCGGCTCGCAACTCGGAAATCAGTTGCGCTAGTTCATCACTGCTGGCTTGATAAACCTCATTACAGAAGTGACAGGTAGCTTCAGCGCCGTTGTCTTTTTCGATCATGTCTTGCAGTTCCGTTTCGCCCAAAATCTTGAGCGCCCCTAGCATGCGATCGAAGGAGCAACCACAGTGGAACCTAACCAACTGAGTTTCTGGAAAGATTTCTAATCCCATATCCCCCAACAACTGCTCAAACATTTCTGGCAGCGTTTTGCCTGCTTGCAACAGCGGGGTAAACCCAGACAATTGGCCAATGCGAGACTCTAGAGTTGCTACTAGTTCTTCATCACGAGTCGCTTTAGGCAAGACTTGGATCAACAAGCCTCCTGATGCGGTTACACCTTCCGCACCGACGAATACGCCCACCACCAAGGCTGAAGGAGTTTGCTCAGAAGTCACTAAATAGTTGGCGATGTCCTCACCAACCTCACCAGAGACAATCTCTACAGTGCTGGAGTAGGGATAGCCATAGCCCACATCCCGCACCACATACACATAACCTTCGTGACCTACCGCACCACCAACATCCAATTTGCCTTTGTCATTGGGAGGTAGCTCAATTTCTGGATTATCTACATATCCTCGAACCGTTCCATCTAAGCCCGCATCAACTAAGATGCCGCCCAAAGGCCCGTTACCCCGAATCCGGATGTTGATTCGCGATCCGGGCCGTTTCATACTGGAGGCCAACAGCAATCCGGAGGACATGGTACGACCCAGAGCTGCTGTTGCTACATAGGAGAGCTGATGCCGCTGTCTAGCTTCTTCGGTGAGGCGAGTTGTAATCACTCCTACCGCTCGAATGCCGCCATCAGCCGCAGTTGCCCGCATTAACTGATCCGCCATGAAAAAACCTTACATTTCTTAATTCACTATTTCTATTCTAAGTTGTGGGTTGATGGCCTTGGCAGCGATCGCTAGGATCTCGCTAAGGTCTTTCTGGTCCTGAAGCAAGCCAGGGACGCAGCCAAAGCGATCGCGTTGCTCACGGTTCGGCTAAGAACTGCCTGAACTTGGCATACTGAAAGAACTAGAGAACCAACTGATCTGCGGAGCCGCCATTCAAGCTTATGTGGGGTACTTTTCAACAAAGCAACTTGCGAATTGAGGTGAATGCCTCAGCCGCTAACATTCGGGATAGTTTGCTCCAACCCGCTCAACTGCAAAAGTGGTTGTGGCCAGAACGCTTATCCCCCGGATTGCCAGAACAGTTGCATGCTGGGCTATCATTCACCAGTTGGCTAGGTCCGATCGCAATTCAGCATCAGGTAGATGTAGCGGAACCGAATTGTCTGCGTTTGCTCTTGAGCCAAGGCGTTGATGGCTTCCATGAGTGGTGTTGGGGCGATGGCTGGCTGCAATCGCGGCTAGAAGGGGTTTCGCTCTTACCGCTAAATGCGGGGCAAACCGTGGCGCTTTTGAGTTTGCGGCAATTCTTAGCCAGACAGTCTGACAGCTAATGCCTTTCAGTTTCAGGGTTATAGAGCCAGTGACAGAACGGGTAGGCAGCGGAGTGTAGTGATTCATGCTGGCTAAAACTTCGCTGTCTGGAAGCCGAGTCCGATTAACTAGTTGGATGCCCCAAGATTTACCCGCTTTGGCGCATTGGTATCAACAATCTGACTTTTTACGGTTGTTAGATGCTCAGCCTGCTTACCCCTACTCTGAAGCGTTTTTAGGTCAATGGTTAGAAGAACGCCAAAAATCTAATCATGCTTTCATCTTTGCGGTGCGTTCTGCCACTCCAACCGAACCTGCGACCATAGGCACCAACGACACGCTACTGGGCTATGTAGAACTAGACGGCATCCTGTGGAATCACCAAGTGAGCTGGATCAGCATTGCCATTGGGGAGGAACACTGGGGCCACGGTTATGGCTTTGAGGCGATGCAACTGGCGCTGACCTTTGCCTTCGAGGAGCTAAACTTGCACCGCATTCAACTCACCGTCTTTAGCTACAACGATCGCGCGATCGCCCTATACGAGAAGCTTGGGTTTCAGCGCGAAGGCATCTATCGAGAGTTTGTCCACCGCAGCGGCGATCGCCACGATATGTATCTTTACGGTCTCCTCCGTCCCGAATGGAAAGACAAGTTCGGTTAATTGGCCCTAATCTTGTGTTGTCAATTCAATCAAGCGCTGGTTTTGATCGAATTTTGCGGTAATCGCCCGATCGCCGTTAAATCGTCCCAGTACATAGTTCTCTCGCTCTGAAATTTCTAAGTTGTAAAAGCTGAGGTAACAGGCAAAGGCTTGGCGATGATTGCTGAGTGCAAAAGTTGAGATGAACTGGGGAAACACAAAGGCAATTCGGGCGATCGGGTCATCAATCGGCCAACGATAATCGGCTTGTTTGAGTAAGACGAACAAAGCTCCACCTGCATAGGGAGCGCAGTAATAAGCATTAGCTTGGCAAAGCCCACTCGCAACCATTGATAAAGCATGGCCGTTGATTTCATCGCTAAGCGATAGTTGTGGTTGCTTAAGTTCAGCAATTGCAGCGCGATCGCCAAAAGCCGCTAACTCCAATGCATCTTGCAACAACTGTTCAGGAATATGACTCTCTGCATTAGCCCAGCTCCACAACCAGGTTTGGCTACTATCTGACTCACTGCCTAGAATTTGCACTGGAAAGGTCAAAGTTTCATTAAACTCCAACGTGCCAGCTTCCATGTCAAACCACCAAGTATGCTCGCCGAGCAATTCACTCAAACACAACTGTTGATCGAAAGCTGCGGCTCCATGAGTCAACAAAAGTTCTGCAAATGTCGTTACCATTGCTAGCTCTGATAGTTTTTAGTTAAGGTGAGCGGCTTGGTGCAACGGAATTGTAATGATAAATTCGGTGCCTTGACCCAGTTGGGAGGTGCAAGCCAGAGAGCCACCATGCTTTTCGGTGACGATTTGATAGCTGATTGACAGCCCCATGCCTGTGCCTTTGCCCACCGCTTTAGTTGTGAAGAAAGGATCAAAGAGTCGTTGCTGGATGGCGGCAGGAATGCCTAAACCATTGTCTGAAATCCGAATGATTGCCTCCTGATGAGGAGTTAGTTCGGTTTGAATTTGAATCGTGGGGATAAAATGCTTACCCTGCTCTAGCGCCTCCTCTAGTGCATCAATGGCATTACTCAAGATATTCATAAACACCTGATTCAGTTGGCCGACGTAGCATTCTACCCGTGGCAAATCGCCGTAATGCTTAATCACTGGAATTTCAATGCGATCGCTCTTAGCTTTGAGGCGATGCTGCAAAATCATCACGGTGCTGTCGATGCCATCGTGTAGGTCTACTGCTTTCACCTCTGCCTCATCCATGCGCGAGAAAGTCCGCAGCGAAGTCACGATCTTCTGAATCCGCTCGGCTCCCACCTGCATCGAATCAAGCAGCTTTGGCAAATCTTCTAGCAGAAACTCTAGATCAATGGCCTCCGCTTCAGCGGCGATCGCTGGAACTGGCGTGCTGTAGTGTTCCTGGTAAAGCTGCACTAAGCCCAGCAGATCTTGCGTGTAGGTGCGAGCATGGCTGAGGTTGCCATAAATAAAGTTGACTGGGTTATTAATTTCATGGGCGACTCCTGCCACTAATTGCCCCAGGCTCGACATCTTTTCGCTTTGCACCATTTGGGCCTGGGTGCGCTGGAGTTCTTGCAGGGCGGCTGCGAGGTCTGTGGTTTGCTGTTGCAATTGCGCTTCTGCTTGTTTGCGCTCTTCTTCAACCAGCTTCCGTTCACTAATATCTGTCACGGTGCCTACATAACCTACGACTCCGCCCTCAATGCCCTTTTCTGCCACCGCCTGACCAAAAACCCAGGAAATGGAGCCATCAGGACGCTGAAAGCGATACTCCAGGCGGAAGGCCTGTTTAGCCTGGATAGATTGTTGCCATACGAGCGAGACGCGATCGCTATCTTCGGGATGAATCGCCCCCGCCCAACCGCTACCCTTAGCTGTTGAGGGAGTCAGACCCGTAATTTGGCACCAGCGCTGATTGACATAGATACAGCCACCGTCGGCATCGGTCCGAAAGATGCCCACCGGAACCGTGGCAGCCAAAGTGGCATAGCGTTTCTGGCTCTGACGCAAAGCTTCTTCCGTCTGTTTGCGCTCGGTCGCATCCGTGCCCACCGACAGGATTTCTACCAGTTGATTTTGTTCATCCAAAATCGGTTTATTCGCCCAGGCAATCCATACCCGTCGTCCATCCTGGCAGCGATTTTCATTTTCGTTGTGGGCATAGTCTTCGGGATGCTGATGAATGGCGATCATCAACATTTGCAGATCTCGGCCAGAGGTTTCGGTTTCAGGAACGATGGTGCCAACGACATTCTGACCAATCAGTTCGTCTGTGGCAAAGCCGAAAAAGCGGGCTCCGTAATCATTAATAAACCGAACTGTGCCAGTTGTATCCCAGCGGAGAATGATACAGTTAGCCGTCTGCACTAAGTCACGATACTGGGCTTCACTAGCTTTGAGCGCTTCTTCGGTTTGCTTGCGCTCGGTAATATCGCGAGCAGTGGCGTAGATCAGCCCTTCTTGGGCGTAGGGTGTGGAAGTCCAAGAGAGCCAACGGTAGGAGCCATCTTTGCAACAGTAGCGGTTCTCGAAAGAAATGCTGCCTTTACCACTGAGAAGTTTGGCCGCCTCGGCAGCGGTCGTCGATTGATCCTCAGGATGGACAAAATCGATGAATGGCTGAGCCGTCAACTCCTCAGTTGTGTAACCCAGTGCGTGCTCAAAGGCGGGGTTGATCCGCTTGAAATAGCCATCCACTCCAGCAATGCCCAACATATCGCCAGCCAGGGTAAAGAAGCGATCGCGCTCTGATTCTGCTTGCTGGCGTTCATCTTCTGCCCGTTTGCGCTCGGTAATGTCCTCGACCATCGCCACAAAAAATTGAAACTGCCCCCTCGCATCTCGAATGGCAGAAACGGTTAAGTTGGCCCAGACTAAGGTACCGTCAGCGCAAAGAAAACGGCGTTCTCGCTGGAAGCTGTCTCTGGTGCCCGCAATGCAAGCTAGACACAAGGGTGCTTCGATCGCCCAATCTTCCGGCAAGGTCAGGTCTTGGGGGGTCATGGTGGGTAATTCTGCTTCGCCGTAGCCCAGCAGTCGCTGCCAGCAAGAATTGGCTTGGCGAAACTTTAGGTCTGGCCCAACCACCGCAATTCCCAGACCAGAGTTTTCAAAAATGGCTCGGAAGCGTTCTTCACTGGCTTCGCGATCGCAAATCTCTTGCTGGAGTCGAGCGACGAGTTGCTGCAATTTGGCGGTTCGGACTTCTACGCGAAACTCTAGTTCTTCGTTGGCTTGTTGCAGGGCCAATTCTGCCTGTTTGCGCTTGGTGATCACTTGGGTAAACATGATCAAGCCGCCCACTTCGCCAGTGCGCTCGTACCAAGGCCGCACTTCCCACTTCAGCCAATCTGCGGTGCCATCTGCTCTGGCAAACACTTCTTCGTCACAGCACTCCACCGCTCCTGCCAAACAACGTTGATGCACCTCCCGCCAGCGATCGGGGACTTCTGGAAAGAGGTCGTAGTGACAACAACCTTGAATGTCGCGATCGCCTAAACCATAGTCTTCTAGCCAGCGGCGGCTCACCATCAGGTAGCGCATCTCGCGATCGAGCATCGCCACTGCCGCAGGGGTATGTTCGATGAATAAGCGCACCTGCTCTTCGCGCTGTTGTAGAGCCAGAGCTGATTGTTGACGCTCAGCTTCGATTTGCTTGCGTTCGTTTTCGACACGCTTCGCTGCACTGATGTCGCGAATGCTGCCAATTAGCAGAGTGTTGCCTGTGTCATCCACAAAGACTGATTTTTTCGTGGCAATGACATAGGTTTCTCCATAGACATTAGTAAAGCTTTCCTCGTTTTCCTGGGGCCTACCCGTCGTGAAGGTCAGCTCATCTTGTTGCCAAAAGACCTCTGCTTGCTGTTGCGGGAAGAAGTCGTAATCTGATTTACCCAGCAAAATCTCGCGGCTATGACCCAAAAACTCGCAGAAGGCATCATTGAGAAACAGCCATCGGTGTTGACGATCCTTGATAAAGATGGGGTCAGGCATCCCATTAATCACTTTCATCAGAAAGCTTTGGGACAAGGTTAAATCGTTTACCGAAGTCTGCATGGTTGGTAGTGCCGAGAATCGCTAGGCGGATGCTATCCTTCATAATTCCCCCTAAGTTCAAATCGGCTTACATACAGCCAAAAGAGGTAAAAAAAGCTACCCACGCATCGACTTGCAACAGCCTTCATTTTCCCTACAGCAGGGTTAACTGGTGATTGACAAGCAGTGCCAATGCTCTACACAACTCTTTCCGGTAATTTGTAAGCTCAGCAGTTGCGCCAATTGTTCGGCTTTGACCTGGTTGCCTTGCTCAAAATCGCAAACGTGAATGTCAACCGTGACCTTGGCTTTCTCCGGCCAGAAGTGCAGAGCCACATGGGATTCTGCTAACAGGGCGATCGCAGAAACGCCGTGGGGCTGAAAGGTAAACGCCACCTCTCCTACCATTGTTAGCCCTACTTGCCCAACGACACTTTTTAGCAAACTGAGAAAATCAGCTTCTGTCCAGTGATACACAACAGCAGCAGCGGGAAGAATCGCAGAAAGATGGTGAGAGCTAAGTGTAGGGGAGGTCATGAGCGATCGCCAATCATCTATAAAAATTGGAAAAATCAGAGAAACGTAAAAGAGGAGAAACCTAGACACCATAAACTCGGCGGCCATCTCCAGGTAGCAGAGTCAGAGCCGTAGGACGAATGCGATTGCCTACCGTGATTTCCAGCTCTCCTTCCCAATCTTCCACTGAGAGCACTTGGTCATCAGAGGCGGCGTAGTCGAAGTAACGGCATTGTTCGGCTTGGCGGTTTAGGGTAGTTCCTACACGAGTCATTCGGGCTGTACCTGCTGACACTTGCCGATAAGCAACACCACCAAACGTCAGTTGAGTCGGAGGCGTGCTAGGAATATCTAACCCTTGCGTTGGCTCCAAGAAATTCACTTCCACCTGATCGTCTTCTTCTACCGAAAGCCAGCGGAGGCGATCGCCGTCTTGCAGCAAGTATTCCAACCAGGTGTAGCCCTTGCTGTCGTAGGTGAGCTTGCCCTCCACGACCCAGTCGGTGCCCATGTATTGCACAATATCTCCCACTTCTAAGCTGAAGATAGTGCGGGCGAGAGGGCGTAGTTGAGCGCGATCGCCTGGGTTGGGTAAACGCCCCTGGGATTGGCGCACGACCAAAACGACACCAACTACCACCACTGCAATCACGCCAAGCCAAACTAATGTGATCATCCTCCACCTCTCTTCCTTAGTGATAAGCAGCCCAACGTGGATCAGCTTGATACTTCACCAGCACTGGGTTCGCTAAGCGATTGATTTCTACGTTGCCAAGTTGCACATCTTTAGGCAGTTGGAATAGTTGTTGCAGCAGTGGCTCAGTCAAAAACTTGGTGGCAACAGGTAACTTCAGCGTTGCCGCTTGCAAGGGGGCACGCATTGCCAAGACAAAGCCCCAAGGCCCGAAGCTGGGGACATCCGTGATGTAAGGATGCACCGATAAACCAACTGATTCCAGCGTTGCGGCAACACAGGCAAAAGCTCGCGGGGCAAAAAATGGACTCGATGCCTGCGTCACCAATACTCCAGCAGGCGCTAAGCGGGTTAATAAACGTTGATAAAAGCCTTGAGCATAGAGCTTAGCCAGCGTATCTCGGTCGGGGTCTGGAAAGTCTGCAATGATCACATCAAAAGTTTCAGGCAGCGTCGGTACGGTTAAGAAAGCATCTGCCTGTCTAACTTCTACACGCGGATCATCCAAGGCATGAGCATTGGCTTGCACGAGAAAAGGATGTCGTCGCGCCAAATTAATCACTGCTGCATCTAGGTCAATCAACAACACCCGCTCTACTTCGGGCCATTTCAGCACTTCCCGCAACGCCAAACCATCCCCTGCGCCCATGAGTAATACCCGACGGCGATCGCGATTGGCACTCATGGCGGGATGCACCAGAGCTTCGTGATAGCGATACTCATCTAAGGTGGAGAACTGCAAATCGCCATCCAGAAATAAGCGCACGTCTCCTGCTTGGCGAGTCAGCACAATTCGCTGGTAAGGCGACTGAATACGGCTGATCACTGGGGCATTGTAGAGCGTGTTTTCCAGGCGATCGCCCAATGACACAGTTAGCGGAGCCAAGGCAAAGAGGCCAAAACAAACCACTAGCCCCCAGCGCCGCCAGCGTCGTAGTTGGGGAAACGTCCGACCGAGGGCAAACACCACGAGAGCAGGCAACGCCCCAATCAGCGCCGCCGAAGGAAACATCCCTACGGTGGGTAACAAAACCACAGGCAGTGCCAACGACCCCACTAGTGCACCCAAGTAATCCAAAGCCAGTACGCCAGAGAGGGCATCTCGCACCCCTGCTTCTTGCTCTAAGATTCGAGTCAGCAGCGGCACTTCTAAACCTGCCAGGGTGCCCAACAGCAACGTCACCAGAAACAACCCAATCCAGACAGGCCCGTTGACTACGAATAAAATGAAGAGTCCTAATGGCAACAGGGCACTCAGGGGGGCGATCGCGAGTTCAATCTGGGCAAAAGCGGTTAGGAGTTGCTGCTGCTCCTGTCGCAGGCGATCGCTCTCTGACTGAACGCCGACTAGTTCATTGCCTGACTCAGGAACTGCAATAAATCGGCTCAAATAAGACCCAACTCCCATCGCGGCCAAAAAGCCACCCACGGCCACCCCATAAGCAAGCGCTTGATTGCCAACCAGGTAGCTCGCTAAAGTGCCCAGCAGCAGTTCAATCGCTAATCCGCAACTGGAAGAAATCGCCGTCGCCGCTAACAACAAATGCCGCTGCCGCCGACTTAGACTGAGGTTTTCTGGCTCACCAGCCTGCATGGTCGCTTGCCCTACAGATGTCATGTTACTTGCCTGCTCCGGGTCCACCCCCACGAAACTCCCCGTAACTGTTCCGTTCCGGGTTAGCCAGCCAAAGGCGGTTGTGGTAGCGACCCGATAAACTGGTGCCGTAGCGGGGCCAATACATCGATTGCCGTTCTTCCCGGAGGTGCAACGAGGAACTCTGGGTGTACCCAGCGGTGAGAGTAATACCTGTAACCAGAAGAGCCGCGATCGCAAATGCAGGAGTCATAGATAATCTCTAAGTTGTAAAAATATCAACAAGAACTAGATCAAGCCGTCTTCAGATGAATCACTTTAGGCAAGCCTAAGGTTTTGGCTCCGTCCCGTACTACTAGCGTGGTTTTATCAATGGGGCCGTCGGGAACCACCTCGGCGTAGAAGCCATAGGAACTGCGCGGCTCTAACAGAAAGAACACGGTGAGGGTGCCAGTCCCTTCATCTACTTTGCCGTTTTCTTTGGACAAGCTGAGCGTGACCGGAAACGAATTGGTATAGATCTGCTCACCATTCTGGTCTTTAACGAACAAATCGACTTGCAATGCTTTCGGAGAAGTTTCGTCGGAGGTAATGTCCACCGTGACCCGCACTAAGCGATCGCTCCCACCCATCACTGCGCGATCGCCCACATCACTATCCGGGATGGTCTTTTCGATGACCTGAGCGCCTGTAAGCGGAACAGCGACTAACGACAACAGGGCTAAACTAGCGGTGCCGATCAACCCAGCCCAGAGATAACGGCTATCTACCACCCCATTCTGCACCGTGACTGTGATCGGCACAGGTTGATCAATTTCTTGCCCGGAAGTGCTGGTATAGTCCAAAACTTGAATGGCGATCGTCATGGGTTCGGATTGGTTAGGGCGCACATCCAAACCACCCGTTAAATCGGATTCTTGCCAAGTGCCCGATTCGCCTTCCTCGTTCCAAGTGCCTGACTCACTCCAGGCTTGCTTAATCCCGCTGGCGAGTAGATTGCCTTGGCGATCGCGCAGTTGAATTTCGTAGGTGACCCACTGGTTGTCTGGAATCGTAGCTTCGGTGTCGATTCGCAATGCGCCGATCGGTGTTTTTTCAACCTGAATGGGTTGGAGTTCTGTCGCTTCTTCTGGGTCTACATTCAAACTCGTGGCGAGCAACGTCTTGCCTACAAAACCAGCATTGATTAACGCCAGCAACATTACTACCGCTGTAGCCAAGGTTAAGTAAGGCCAAGGGTCCATAAAGCGGCCCGCTCGCTGGGTTTGCACTTGTACGGGCATAGGCTTCCCTCAACTTACAGTAATTCACAAGGCTACTAAAGCACTCCACGCTAAAGCACTCTAATAAAATTTAGAGTTCCCAGCCGGAATGCTTCCTGCTAATAATGCCAATACATTTGCAGCCGCCCTGTTTCCGCAGTGTTTTAGCGCCGAGGTAGAGGACGCGGTTAGCAACTAGCTAACGTGAGCGATCGCTTGCCAAACTCAACAGGCGAGCGAATTCATTCTTAACCATTTGGTAGCACTCACAAGATGATGCCTCTAATCTTTTCCGATCTAGAATCCGGATCTTGCCGCGACCATAGGAAATCAACTGCTCCTGCTGTAGCTGTAGAGCTGCTTCTGTCACGCCAGAGCGTCTCACTCCTAGCATCGTTGCTAGAAACTCCTGAGTTAAAGCCAACTCCTCTGAACCTACCCCATCGCTACTCATCAGCAGCCAGCGACTGAGCCGCATTTTTATGGCGTGATGGCGGTTACAAGCAGCGGACTGCGACGCGACAACTAGGAGAGTATGGATATAGCGGTGAATCAAGCTATAGAAGTCTCCCCGGCGATCGAAGGCCGCTTTGGCAATGTCTGACCTAACTCGGATGCCCTGCCCGGGAATCTGGACCATGTTCTGCATCGGAGTGATGCCAGCATCTAAGAAGACAGGCAAACCCACAACGCCTTCACAGCCAACCGAACCAGACTCTACAGTTGCCCCATCCTCCAACACCGTCACTAAAGAAGCGAGTGCCGTAGTCGGAAAGTAGACGTAGGGAATCGGCTCATAGGGCAGAATCAGGGGTTGACCATGAGTCAGCTCAACCTCTTCTAGATGCGGACGTAGAAGCTCTAGCTCTTCACTGGGTAATTTAGCCAGCAAGCGATTTTGAATTTGCTGGCCTTTTGGCAGACGAGTCGATGTTGAGTCCATCTTCTGTGTGAGGTTGTAGGGTGACAGGACGCCAAGGACAGCCAAGCTTAGAGCCTTGAATCATTTCAATTCAAGATGTCATTCAAGCGATTAACTTTGATCGAAGTAAATGGCGTTGGTGAAGCACATAGTAATCACTCTTAATCTAACTATCACCGTAGCAAAACTGGCCCTGGTAATATTACCCTCTGTGTGATCGCCTATACAGTTCTATAGTGATTAACGGCCGCGATCGCCTACTACATCTGCTTTCTTTAAGCCTTGCCTAGTCTCGGTTTCATCTATTATCTAAATAGTTTGATGCAAAATCAAACGATTCCCTTCCGGGTCGTAAGCGTAGATTTCACGCCCATGAGTAGCCACAATGATTTCACCTAGGGGAGGAGCAGCGATCGCTTCTAGATGACTGATCGCTGTATCTAAATCTTCCACCTCCAAACATAAACTCATAGCACTATGTTTTGGAGCTTGAAACTCTGGTTGATGGCTAGTTTTCGGCTTAAAAATCCCTAACTTTAACCCCGGAAGCCAAAACTCAGCATAGGCATTTGGCAAGAGAAGCTGAGGGTCTTGCTGCAAGAATTGGCGATAAAACTCCAGCAAGCGCTCGAAATCAGTGGCAGCGATCGTGACCCAAGCAGTTTGGCAACGCATCATTTTCTTATCCCCTACCCAACCTGCTCGTTTTTTCAAAAAATTAAACCGCACGAGGCGTTGCACTCAACGCTTCATACGGCGATCGAACCCTATAAGGGGATATTACCAACCTGCTGAAAACTGTCTTTGCTGGAATTTTAACTTGGATAATCAACTCAATTGGCGGTTTAACTAGGCGATCGCCCAGTTGCCTCGCAGCTTTAGAGAGAAGCGGCTTCTACGACCTCATCTTCGAGTTTAGTTTTGGCTTCCTGAAACTCTTGGCCTAGCTGTTTGAGTTGCTGCTCATCCATGCCATCTCGCGCAGTCTCAAACACTTCTGACTCTTCTTCCTGCACGTGGTGCAGAATGGCTTTCTTCAGTTCAGCAATTTTTTCTTTGAACTCGGCTGAGTCAGGGCTAAGGGCTTTAATTTCTTCTAAAAGTGCAGCCGCCTCTTCATGCTCCGATTCTGCTTCTGCAATCATTGCATCTGTATCTTCGTACTCTCTCAGCCCAGGGTAGAAAACGAGTTCTTCCGCCCGCGCATGCAAATTGATTTCCTTATAGAGCTGGTTGAAGTATCGATATAACTGCTCTAGATTAGACGCACTCTCAATTTGAGAAAAGACCTGCTCAACTTTGCGGTGGTCAGTAGCAATTAAATCCAGAATGTTTTGGTTCTTGTCTTTAGCCATCGCTTGCAACTCCTTGGATGTTGCTACTTTGCAAAACTTAGAAAATTCCCACCACTGTAGTGGTGGGAACATTGAGGTTATTGAGGTTTGCTAAACAGATAATGATTCAAATGCAGTTAATAACTACTTCTTAGAAGCAGACATTTGATCTTGAAGTTGGCTCTTAGCAGACTTAAACTGAGTCGCCAATTGCTCAGACTGATCGCTGCTGAGGTTGTTGCGAATTGCCGCAAACATGGTGCTCTCTTCTTGACGGATGTGGTCACCCACCGCTTCCATCAACTGACGCACTTTGTCCTTAAACTCGGAAGAAGCAGGGCTGAGAGCCTTGATTTCTTCAAGCTTGCGCTTCATCTCAGCTTGCTCGTCGTATAGCTCCTGAGTGTCATTCTGACCGTAGAAGGGACGCACAGCAGGATAAACTACCCGCTCTTCTGCTTCAGCATGAACGCTCAAGTCTTTGTAGAGCTGACCAAAGTACTCTTGGATCTTTTGAGGATCGTTGGAGCCGAGGATTTCGGTAAACAGAGTGTTGGTCTTGTTGTGGTCTAAACGGATCACATCCTGGATGTTCAGGTCAGACTTATCTGAGTTCTGAGTGATCACGCTGCCAGCTACACCAGAGAGAGCAGCAACGGCATCTTGTACCCGTGCCCACAGACCTTGATCCGCTTCTTGTCCGGTGAGTTCACGCACACCTAGCACTTCTAGTACGCCCTTGAGTTGCTCTTGGTGCGCCCGGTTTTCAAAGTTAACGGTGTTGAGGGGAGTGATGGCGAGTTCAACATCAGCGCCGACTTTCTGAGCCGCTTTGTGAACGACCACTCCGCTCATCACTAGTTGATGCTTAAGTAGTTCATGCTGGAACACTTTCTCAAAAATGCTTAGCTCAGAACCGCCCATCAATTCTTGTAACTTGTCAACGAACTGACGGATGGTTTGCTTAGGCTCAGACTTGATACCGTACTGCACAATTACGGTTTCCAAGACGCCCATGTTCTTCTGGTCATCTTTGAGCATCTCTTGGAAACGATGACGAATATCTTGGTCATTGATTTCGCTGATGAATCTTTGCTCATTAGCGATGACCAGCTCTTGAAGAGCTTTAATATCAGCTAGCTTGGTACCAATCATCATCCGCTTTGTATCGTCAAGCGTTGTTACCATTTCTAAACTCTCCTGCTAGTAATCATTAGGATCGGAACTATCTCTGAGATTACTCAGGCGGTTAGCCAGGTTCATCCTTCTCCCGGCTGATAAAAAAGGCTGTTTCAGTAGGAAGAAACCTTTGATTTGGTGTTGCACAAAGGTTAGCAGATCTAGTTAGAATTGGAAGAATAACTAAAGTTATAAATTTTCAGGTCAGCAGCAATCTAAAGCTAGTTTTTATTAATATTCAAGAAATATTCAAAGATTTGATAAATCCAATTATTTCCGTCATCCACCTAAAGGTATAGAATCACTTCGAAAAATCTATATTCTTTTGCTGATACTTCTTGTCAGGCTAAAATTCATAAACTATAAAAAGTTATTTTTTGATTAACTTAATTAGTTTTCTCCTAACAGCTTCTTAGAGTCTGTTTAGATCGTGCACTTCCGTCTAAAGACGGCTGGTGCGGTTTGTGGCTTAGCTCTATGCGATTTTCGATTTGGTGCTGAGGCCAAAAGTTAGCAAAGGCTGATGGGCGAGACTAAACTAGCGCGATCGCCAAACCTAAGCCCATAAGTTAGCCCAAAACTGGGTCCAAAACTGAGTCTAAACCTGAGCTGTTATCCCACCTACTTGATTGATTTAGGATTACGCCTTCGGAGCTTCATTTCATGGAAACATACGACGTTGTCATTATTGGTGCAGGCCACAATGGTTTGGTCTGTGCTGCTTACCTACTCAAAGCGGGCTATAGCGTTCTCCTATTGGAAAAGCGGTCTGTGCCAGGTGGCGCAGCAACCACGGAAGAAGCTTTACCTAAAGAAGCTCCTGGTTTTCAGTTCAATCTCTGCGCGATCGACCATGAATTTATCCACTTAGGTCCGGTTGTAGAGGAACTGGAACTAGAAAAATATGGCTTGGAGTACCTCTACTGCGATCCGGTCGTATTCTGTCCTCACCCTGACGGTAAGTACTTTTTAGGCCATCGCTCGGTTGAAAAGACTTGTGCAGAGATTGCTCGCTACAGTGAACGGGATGCCCAGAAGTATGCGGAGTACACAGATTTCTGGCAGCGGGTGATTGGCTCGATGGTACCGATTTTCAATGCGCCACCCAAATCCATCATTGATATCGTCGGCAACTACGACATCAAAAAGATGAAAGACCTATTTTCTGTCATTGGCTCTACCAACAAGACGCTGGACTTTATCCGCACGATGCTCACCAGCGCAGAAGACATTCTCAACGAGTGGTTTGATTCTGAGTTTTTGAAGGCTCCTCTGGCTCGATTAGCTGCCGAGTTGGGTACCCCCGTTTCCCAAAAAACTAATGCGGTAGGCGCGATCATGATGGCAATGCGCCACAACCCCGGTATGGCTCGGCCCAAAGGCGGCACTGGGGCCTTAGTCAAAGCTCTGTTGAATTTAGTGACTAGCTTGGGCGGTAAAGTCCTGACCGATCAGCATGTAGAAAAAGTCTTGATTGATGATGGGAAAGCGGTGGGCGTTCGGGTGGCGGGTGGTACCGAGTACAGAGCTACCAAAGGCGTGATTTCCAACATTGATGCGAAGCGGCTGTTCCTGCAATGTATGGATCACTCCGATGTGGATAGTGCTGATCCGGAATTGCGTGAGCGTCTGGAGCGGCGGATTGTCAACAACAACGAAACGATTCTCAAGATTGACCTTGCTCTCTCGGAGCCATTACGGTTTGAGCGCTATAACCATCAAGATGAATACTCGATCGGTTCGATTTTGATTGCCGATTCCGTCAGGCATGTAGAAATGGCTCACAGTGAAGCGAGCGTGGGCAATATCCCCGATTCTGACCCATCCATGTATGTGGTCATGCCCTCAATGCTCGACCCCTCACTAGCTCCTGAGGGCAAACACACAGTCTGGATCGAGTTCTTTGCCCCTTACCAAATTCATGGTGCAGAAGGCACTGGGCTACGCGGTACCGGGTGGACGGATGAGCTAAAAAATAAAGTGGCCGATCGCTGTGTGGAAAAACTGGCAGACTACTCTCCCAATCTGAAACACTCTGTCATTGCCCGTCGGGTAGAAAGCCCTGCTGAATTAGGAGAGCGCTTAGGCTCTTACAAGGGCAACTACTATCACATCGACATGACCCTCGATCAAATGGTGTTCTTCCGCCCGCTTCCAGAGCTGGCAAACTACAAGACACCGATTGATGGGCTGTTCCTGACTGGAGCAGGGACGCATCCGGGTGGATCTATTTCTGGGATGCCTGGGCGTAACTGTGCCCGTGTCTTCATCCACGCTCAACAACCGTTCGCATCAGCTATCTCTGATGCGGGTAATTCTCTCAAGTCAGTCGCGAAATCAGTGTTTCGGATGTCTTAAGACCTTATCCCTCGCCCCTTCTCTCAGAGAGAAGGGGAAATTCGATAGTTCAGTCTTTAAGTAGAGAAAAAGGTCGTTCCCACTACTGAGGTAGAAACTCGGTGAAGCTGGTGAACTATAAAGACGGGGCTGTGTCCCTTTGCTGAGTTGATTTGTGTTGGGTTGATGACGGAGCAAATTTTAATTCTCGGTGGCAGTGGGCGGATCGGCAGCAGTGTGGCAGCAGATATTGCAGCTCATACACAAGCTCAGATTACGATTACTGGGCGAGATGCGATCGCTGGACAAGCGGTTGGCGATCGCTTAGGTCCGCAGGTTCAGTTTCTAGCGCTTGACTTAGCAGAATCAGATAGAGTCCGAGAGGCGATCGGCCAATCCCAATTGGTCATCCACTGTGCGGGGCCTTTTCCCTATCGCGATGCCAGTGTACTCAAAACCTGTATTGAGCTGGGCGTAGATTATCTCGATGTGAGTGATCATCGCTCCTTTACCTGCAAAGCGGTGGATTACAAGGCAGAAGCCGCAGCCGCAGGCGTGACCGCGATCGTGAATACTGGAATTTTTCCAGGTATTTCCAACAGCATGGTGCGCCGGGATGTCGAGCAGTTAGACCAACCGGAGCGTATCCACTTGAGCTATGTGGTGGGTGGATCGGGAGGGGCTGGCATTACGGTGATGCGAACCACGTTTTTAGGTCTGCGCCGTCCCTTTGAGGTGTGGAGAGATCAGCAATGGCAGCAGATCAAGCCCTATAGCGATCGCGAAGCCATTCAGTTTCCAGCACCTTACGGGCGAACTGGAGTTTACTGGTTTGACATGCCCGAAGCCTTTACGCTGCCCGACACCTTTCCCGAAGTGAAGACTGTAGTGACGAAGTTTGGGACTGTCCCAGATTTTTATAACTATCTCACTTGGAGCGTTGCCCACTGGTGGCCTTCTAGCTGGCTGCGGAATTCGGCAGTGATTGAGTTTTTGTCTCAGGTCAGCCATCGCATGACCGATTTTACCGATCGCTTTAGTGGCATCGGTGTCGCTATTCGCTCTGAAGTCACGGGTCAAAAAGCAGGCGAGGCGGTGCGTTGTTGCTCTACTTTAGTTCACGAAAATACGGCGATCGCAGCAGGATACGGCACAGGGACTTTAGCTGAGCTGATGTTGGCGGGCAAACTCAAGAAACCAGGCGTTTGGCCTGTAGAACAAGCCCTACCCACCGACTTATTTGAACAGATCATGGAAAGTAGAGGGTTGAAGATTCACCAGTCCTGGGAACCTATCCAATCCAATAGCCCAAAAGCATAGGGCAAGATGCTTTGTGTAGCCAGAATGTTCCCTCTGACAGAAGGCAGTGCGATCGCTGGCTTGTAGGATGCCTTTCAGCCTGAGTTAATAGATTATGAGGGAATTTTAATGCCAGGAATTTTCTTGAAGTTAGGGAAAGCCCTACTGCAACAAGTCCTAGTTTTGGGATTGATTACGTTAATTAGTCTAGGTGGCTCATTAGCCTTTTTACAGCAACCTAGCTACGCTTCTGCCAGCACCAGCAACACTTTGACCCCTGAAGAGAAGATAGACCGGGCCTATAGTATCCGCGCTGGCACAGGCATCCGGGAAGAGGAATATCAACGCCGCCAACAAGAAGGCCAAGACCCAACTAAGATGAAAGATCCCTACACTAGGGAGATCAAGCCTGACCAAGAAGCCGTGCCCGAAACTAGTGGCTTAGAGAAGAAAATTGATCGTACTCGCAACCTAGTTAGCAAAGTAACGGGTCAGAAGTAATCGCGTTCATTTCCCTTTTCGGTGGTCGTTTTTCGGTTATAGGATAGCGTTTTAAGTTTAGAGGAGGTGCCTGCCAAAGGTGCCTCTTCTACATTTTGGCTACTTTTTCTAGTTTCAGGATGGCCAGTGGTAGCTTAGATACACATATTTATCAGAAGTTACCAGAGAGGCTGGAATGGATATCTCTCGTTTGTTTGTACAACTTGTCATTGCAATGGTGTGTGCTGGCGTGGGTAACATGCTGATTCCTCGCCAAATCCCCGGCAAGATCTTCGGTTTGCTCATCATCGGGCTGGCAGGGGTATGGCTAGGTGAGTGGACCACCAACCTCTTGAAGCGGCAATACAATCTCAGCTTCGGATTTTTAGAGTGGCGGATTGAAGGTGTGCCAATTATCCCTGCCATTATTGGCTCCGCGATCGTGCTTTATATCGTGACTGCCTTACTCAAATGGGGTCGTTACAATAACTAGTTGCTCTCCAACCCTTGCTCCGTTTCTGAAGCTAGTTTCTGCCCAATTCTAGGTTCGGTCCCTGCCAATAGTCGCTGAATATTAGCGCGGTGCCGCAGCACTACATACAAGCCACCCGCGATCGCAAACAACTGGTAAGGCAAAGGTTGGCCAAGCAGCACCATAAACACCAACACCGCGATCGCCGCTGTAATAGAGCTGAGCGAAACAATGCGCGAGACTGCCATCACCACACCAAAAACGGCGAAGGTGGACAAACCGACTTGCCAAGACAGTGCCAGCAACACCCCTAAGCCAGTCGCTACTGATTTACCACCTGTGAACTTGAGCCAAATTGATTTGCTATGTCCCAGTAGCGCCGCCAGACCCGCTAGTGTCACCATCCAATCCAAGGCTGAGCCACTTGCGACGCTGCCTGCTGCTGTTGCGAGTGCTTGGGTCAGTGCTAGGGAATAGCACCAACGCACCAAGGCGATCGCGAGAACTCCCTTCAAGATATCTATAAGTAGGACTGCGATCGCTGGCCCTTTACCCAACGTGCGTAAAACGTTAGTGGCTCCTGTAGAGCCAGAACCATGCTCCCGAATATCAATGCCTTTGAGTAAGCGACCTGCTAAGTACCCTGGTGGAACTGACCCCAAAAGATAAGCCACCCCTAACAGAATTGCGTTTACCGCTAGCCAAAGTGCCATGCCTCTTTCCCCTCACCCGTCAGATTGCAAACTCATTCAGTCTCTAGAAAAATCTTGGCATTTGAGGGTCCGGTGCAAAAGCCAACCACAGGGAAAACTGCAATAGAGACAAGCTAATTTGGTCTTCTGTGTCATCCACAATGATCAGCGGCAATTGATTTTCTTGGACCAAGCGATCGGCTTTTTGGATCAGCGGATCTGGCGCTTCAAATAGCACAATGCCCTGCTCTGGGCCAAAGTCAGCACGAGAGATGCCTAAGCAATCTTGCAAGCCACGTCGCCACTCGCCCAATCGTTCCGGGGTATTAGCCAGGATCAAAGTGCGGACGCGATTGCCGTAAAGGCGGCGCAAAATGGAAACAATGGCAGCAGAAACCAAAATATTTTGTAAGCGGCTCCCCATTGTGCGTAGCGCTCCTCGCCCCCCTTGGGTAAAGAACCAGTTGGACACCCGCTCAGCATGGACCGGCTCAAAGGTGCGTCGCAACTGCCACGGTGGCCCATAGTAGTCGGGTGAGTTGCGATAGCGATCGAGTAAGCTGCGAATTTGCTTGGTTTGGTCTTGAAAAGATTGCTCCGCGAACTGCGGATTGGGGGCAGCTTGGCGCTCTGCTGACTTTGTTTCCGTCACCACTGCTACTGGAGCTTCTTCTGCTTCAGGTACGAGTTCCAGTTCTTCAGCTGCATTGACTAAGTCTTGCAGGCTACCCACTAAATAATCTTTGAATCCTTGCACCCGAATTGCTAGGTCTTGAGACACGCCCGCAAAGGTGGTTCGCATTTCGGTCCGAACACGCTCTTGCCGCCGCTCCAGCTGCTCTACGGCAATTTGTAGCGTCTGCTTGCGCTGTTCTAATTCCCGCAGCCCTTCTTGCACCAAGCGCCCCATCGTAGCCTGGGTTTCCGCCAGTTCGTCTTGTTGCTGCTTTAAGGTTGCTTGCAGAGCTTGGATCTCTTGTTGTAACGTTTGCTCTCGACGCTCCAACTCAGCCACTCTTTGGGCTGGGTCTGCGGTACCATTCGGCCCTATCTCGGCGATCGCGTCCCCAAAGTTCAACGGCTGCGGAGATAGCTTGACTTCAAAGGTGGGTTCTGGCGTTGGAAGTTCGTCTGAGTTCATAGGAAATTATCACAAACTATATTTCTTAGTTGGAATTCGCTTTGGGGCAATGTTGTTCTAAACAAGTTTGCAGCATTTTAGGGTCAAACAAGATGGGCAAAAAATGAATACTCTGCACCTCCTTGAAGTAAAACAAAATGGGCACCTGGGGCCAAAAGATCTGCCAGTTTTGCCAATCTTGGTAGGCGAAACGGCGAATTAATGTCTCACCACGATAAATGTCTAAATCGGTAGAAGTGAAACGTAGGCGCAGTGTTGCGGCTTGGAACAGCAAGAATAGGCCAAATAGCGCGATCGCCAAGCCAACCCAAACTTGAACGAGCAAAAGCGGCACCGCACCCAAAACCAGAACCACAGGCAAAACGTAGCTAGGCGATAGCTCCACGACAGAAGTGGATTGGCTGGAAGCAGGAGTGGCAGTCACAGGTGCTAACCCTCTTGTTGAGTGCACTACTATTCTAAGGGGTTGCGGCTTTACAACCCTTCCAGCACTGCACTACCTGTGCCCCGAAACAGCAGCCAGGACAGAAAAAAGTTAGAGATAAAGATTGCTAATAGCGCTGTCACCACTGCGGTAGTTGTAGATTGCCCTACCCCTTTAGCACCGCCTGTAGTAGTCAGGCCCCAACTCGTACCAATGACTGCAATCAGCGCCCCAAACACAACTGACTTAATCACAGAACTCAGTAAATCGCCCACATCTAAAAAATTCCGGGCTGAGTTGAGAAAGGTGGACTGCGAGAGGTCATAGAGATTCGTCGCAATCAATAAGCCACCTGCCATGCCAGTCACAAAAGACATCAGAGTCAAAATTGGCAGCATTAAGCAGCAGGCAATCACGCGCGGAATAACTAAGTAATCAATCGGGTCAGTTTTGAGGACGTAAAGCGCATCAATCTGCTCAGTCACCTGCATCGTCCCGATTTCCGCCGCAAACGCAGAACCCACTCGCCCTGCCAAGACCACCGCAGTCAGAACTGGCGCTAGTTCGCGAGCCAGAGATAAGGCTAGGACGCCTCCGACAGCATTACTCGCTCCGAAGGTAATAAACTCACGTGCTACCTGAATCGTGAACACCATGCCGACAAAAGCGGCTGTAACGAGGGCGATCATCAGAGAATCTGGACCCGCCACTGCCATCTGATCGAGGGTGTTGCGACGGTGAATCTTACCTGCTAGGAGATGGATAAGAACTTGTCCACCTAGCAGAACCGCTGCCAGCAATCGCTGAGTCCATAAACCAAAATTGGAACCGGGTGTCGTTTCGCTCAATGGGAGGATGTAACAGGCAACAACCTTATCCAGAATAAGCCGATAGATCCTGATTCGGGTAGATCATGATTCGAGAACTACGGTCAGAACATGCTTGCTTGAAAGGTGAAACCCCACTCAATCTAATGAAGCACTGTTAAGTTTCTGAGCGATCGCCTCAATCAAATGGCGGGATCAGCCACAGTTCTTCAACAACCTTTTTAATGAAGATTTAAGATTTTTGAAATCTACTTTTAATTAGAGCGATCGCGATTATTGTAGAAACCAGTAAGTATGCTTACCCCATACTCATTGTCAGTCCCACCGGAGTATGCTTCCCTGCATGAGTATTTTAACCCCTTTTCTCCGTTCGCTACTGCTGACAAGCGTTTTGAGCTTCACTGCTCCTCTGATCTTAGTGGGAGCTATTTTAGTAAGTCTCTCTTTACTAGGCTTCGTCCCCTTGTTAGAGTCGGTCGGGGCAACGGGAGTTAAGCAAGTTTTACAGTTTTTGGCTACATTCGGCAGTGGGCAGCCATTTCAAGGTCTCGTGATTATTGGCTTCGTCTGCGGTCTAGTTGGCGGCTTATTCGACACCTTTAACTTCTACCGCTACCAAAATCTCCGCAACCATTAAGCTCTGTGATGCTAGCCAGCAGAAAGCCCAGCCAAATGGCTGGGCGGAACGTCACGCAAACCTAATTGCTATTTCTAGCTTCGCTCGATCTCGCTGAAGTTACGGGATTCGGCGTTGTAAGTTATCAAATCTTTTCACGGCGATCGCAACTGTATCCGTAAAAACCGAAACTGATTTTTGGGCCGAGATGCAGCGGAAACGAACGAGATGGCTGAGCAGTCTTTATCCTGTAGATCAGTGCTGTTCGCTTCAAAGTTCATGATTCAGTTCAATCAAATTTTTCGAGTTTTGACATCGCTCGTCAAACCACAGCCGATCCCACGGTTAGGACCGCGCCAGTGGCCACAAGCGATCGCGATCGGTTTGGCTAGCCTCCTGCTGAGCTGCGCCATGCTACCTAGTGGAGCCTTTGCGGCCACCCCGCAAACTGAGGCGAAGACTCCTGTACCTGCTCCCTCTATTCAGCCGTATCTGGATCGAGTCATGGATCGGGTGACTGAGTTTCGGCTTGAGAATGGCTTGAAGTTTATCGTGCTGGAGCGGCACCAAGCCCCGGTGGTTTCGTTCCTCACCTATGCCGATGTAGGAGGAGCCGACGAACCAGATGGCAAAACTGGAGTCGCCCACTTTCTAGAACATTTGGCCTTCAAAGGTACACAACGCATTGGCAGCAAGAACTATCGGGCAGAAAAAGCAGTACTCGATCGCCTAGATACCTTAGCCAAACAAATCAAAGCCGCTGAAGTTGCAAAAAATTCAGCTAAAGTGGCGCAGCTCAAGCAAGCTTTTGAGAAGGCGGAGGCTGAAGCAGTCAGCTACGTTCAACAGAACGAATATGGCCGTATTGTCGAGCAAGCCGGAGGCGTGGGCCTCAACGCCACCACCTCTTCAGATGCCACCCGTTACTTCTACAGTTTTCCAGCTAACAAGCTAGAACTGTGGATGTCGCTGGAGTCGGAGCGCTTTTTAGAACCCGTGTTTCGTGAGTTCTACAAAGAAAAAGACGTGATTTTGGAAGAGCGGCGGATGCGGGTGGACAACTCACCGATCGGCCAAATGATCGAAACTTTTCTAGATGCTGCCTACGACAAGCATCCCTACCGTCGGCCTGTCATTGGTTACCCGGAAGATCTCAAAAACCTGACACGCCAAGATATTGCCCAATTTTTTGACACCTATTATGTCCCCAACAACCTGACCATTGCCGTGGTGGGGGATGTGAACCCGTCAGAAGTCAAACGCCTAGCCCAAACTTACTTTGGCCGCTACAAAGCTCGCTCTGCGCCACCTAAGCTAACGGTCGTGGAGCCACCCCAAACCAAAACCAAAGAAGTGACGGTGCGGCTACTCTCACAGCCTTGGTATCTAGAGGGTTATCACCAACCCGCGATGAACCATCCCGATCATGTGGTTTATCAGATGATTGGTAGCATCTTGAGTGACGGACGCACTTCGAGGCTTTATAAGTCATTGGTAGAAAAGCAGCAGATTGCGCTCTCGGCTCAAGGATTTAGCGGTTTTCCCGGCGACAAATATCCCAGCTTGATGCTGTTTTATGCCCTGACTGCCCCCAACCATACTGTTGATGAGGTGGCAATCAGCTTGCGCTCTGAAATTGAACGGCTGAAAACAGAACCCGTCTCTGCGGAAGAACTCGATCGCGTCAAAACCCAGTCACGGGCTGGTTTACTGCGATCGCTCACCTCTAACTCTGGCATGGCCAGCCTACTGTTGGAATACGAAGTCAAAACGGGTAGTTGGCGAAATTTGTTTGAAGAATTGGATGCGATCGCGGCAGTCACGCCTGCTGATATTCAACGAGTGGCTCGGGAAACCTTCCGCCCCGAAAACCGCACCATCGGACGGCTGTTACCTCAAACTTCATAACTACCTGATGGCCGTTCTTCGTCTTATGTTCAGTTTTATCCATAGCCACAGGAGGCTCGATTGATCGTGCGGCAGTTTCAGTTGCCTAAAGGCAGCCTTGGCAGAAAATTTGTGCGTCGTTTGGCCGTAGGATTCGCTTTCCTCACGCTGCTCCTTCTAGCATTGAGGCCTGCGCCTGCCTCAGCCCTCACCGCCAAACACTACACCGAATTAAACTTCCCTCCTCTACCAGAAGTTCAAATTCCTCAGTACAGCCGCTTTCAACTCAAAAACGGCATCATTGTGTACTTGATGGAAGACCATGAGTTGCCCCTCGTCAGTGGGACGGCTCTATTTCGCACAGGCGATCGCCTAGAACCGAGCGATAAAGTAGGTTTAGCCGGATTGACTGGGACTGTCCTTCGCACTGGAGGCACTCAACAGCATCCCGCCGATGCCCTGAACCGACGCTTAGAACAACTCGCTGCCTCTGTAGAGACAGGGATCAGCGCCACCTCAGGCAGTGCCAGTTTTGATGCCTTGGCAGAAGACTTGGGAGAAGTATTTGGTTTATTTACTGAGGTTCTGCGTCAGCCCACCTTTGCCCAAGACAAACTAGACCTCGCTAAAACTCAAACCAGAGGCGGAATTGCTCGACGCAATGATACTCCCGACGACATCGCGGGTCGAGAGTTTGAACAGTTGCTGTATGGAGAAACCAGCCCCTACGCTCGGATTGTGGAATACGCCACCCTCGACAATATTTCGCGGGATGATGTGTTGAGCTTTTACCAAAATTACTTCCACCCCAACAACATGATTTTGGGGGTTGTCGGTGACTTTGACAGCAAACAAATGCGATCGCTGATTCAGGCCAAGTTTGGTGATTGGCAAGCTACGCAACCGATTAAGCCGACTTTACCAACGGTTACCCAAGCTAATCAGGGCGGGGTCTTCCTAGTCGATCAACCGCAATTAACCCAAAGTTATGTGCAAGTGGGGCACTTGGGCGGCCAACTCAATAGCCCTGACTATCCAGCCCTAACCGTGATGGATGGCGTGCTGAATGGCTTTGGTGGACGCTTGTTCAATCAGGTGCGATCGCGCCAGGGCTTAGCTTATTCGGTCTATTCAGCTTGGAGCGCTCGCTACGATTATCCGGGCGTATTCCTAGCAGGGGGACAAACGCGATCGGATGCCACCGTGCCCTTTATCCGGTCGGTTATGGCAGAAATTGAGCGCATTCGCACCACTCCTGTTTCCACCCAGGAACTCGCTTATGCCAAGGACTCGGTGCTCAACTCGTTTGTGTTCAACTTCCAAGATCCAGAACAAACTCTCTCGCGATTAATGCGCTATGAGTACTACGGCTACCCAGCGGACTTTATCTTCCGCTATCAGCGCGGCGTGGAAGCAACCACCAGTTCTGATGTGCAGCGAGTGGCTCAAAAATATCTCAAACCAGAGAATATTTTGACGCTAGTGGTGGGCAATGCCAAAGCGATCGCGCCACCATTAACAAGCCTCGGCCCCAAGGTCAAAGTCACTCCCATAGACATCACCATCCCAGAACCCAAAGCTGCAAGAAGCTAGCAGCCTGCAATAGAGGTGTCGGTAGGGGGAAAGGGGTAAAGCATTCAGCCGTCGAGCTAGAAGCAAAGACCATCAACTCAAAACTGAATGCTTTACCCAGCCCAAAGGAGTTGATGAGGACTGTTGACTGCGATCGCCCTCAAAGGGTTTAGCATTTGGATCACTCGTTAAAGTTTTTGGCTCCCCAATTTGGCTCAAATGCTAAACCCCTACAAGCTTTTATGACTTCTCCTCGCCCTAAAGATGCACCTTAGCTACGGCAAGGTCTGCCGCTGGGTGTGGCATCGGGATAAAAGGTAACAATGGCATTGCGATCTTTGACAAACACGGCTTGGTAGGATTTGCCCGTAGGCTGGTCTTGAACCCGATATAAGCAGGCTCCCTGAGCGTTGCCCCGGGCTTTGAAGGCTTTCGTTGCGTCTAATAACATCTCTTGAGCATCGCTGATTAGCGGGTAGCCTTTGATCGTATCGGTCCAGGTTTGGTTGCCTCGCTTAACCACCACTCCTAAGGTATAAAGCACGCCAGGCTCTACTTCTTCACGGTTGAGATTGTTACCTAAGCGGCCCCCAATCTTCTCGTTTTGCAATTGTAAGTAGCGACCGACAAAGTGTAGCCCACCAATTTTCTGTGGGCCTTCTAGCTCCCCGCAAAAGATGTGTTCGAACCCACCCCGATCTGACCAGGCTGCTGTGAGATCATCGAGAAATTCTGCTTGCGTGTTCCGTCCAGGCAGAAGTTCACCCCCCACAGCGGTTTGAATTTGACGCAGCACCTCAGGATGATTAGCCATTAGCTGCTTGAAGCGGTTGGCATTGACTGTACTGCCAATGGGGCCACAGGTTTGCAACACGGCTTGGTCAAAGGCGGTCAAGCTAGGTGCTGGTGGCGTAATATCGGCGGGGCGACCTGCGGGAAAGCGATGTACTTCTAAGTTGTTGGATTGATCAAAGAAGGGAAGCAGGGCTGTGCTGCTAGGATTGGAGGGACGAGTTCTCGTCTCACTAGTACTGCCATTTGGGGCATTGCTATTTGGGATATTGCCGTTAGCAGCCGAACCTGCTTGGAAGGTGCCGCAGTTAGCACTAACCCAACGGCGCTCAGGATTAGCATTAGGGACTTTGATTAAGACAAATCGCCGCTCGGCGCTATTAAATCCAATTACTTGATAGCGCTGATTCTTCGCGACTCTGATATTGCCTGGGTTGGGGCCATTGATGGCTCTGGTGGCTGGGCAGGTCTGAGTGATAATTAGAGTTCCGGATTGCAGCACTTGAGCTTGGGCTGGAGCGATCGCCAGATTGCTGATAGCCAGACTCAACAAGACAGCTCCAAGCGTCAGACTAGCGGTAAAGGGAAGTTGATTGATCTGTCGTTTCATAAATAAATTTCAGTTAAGTAGACGAACACGCGCAAGAATTTTCTGCTCACCATTTTCCATCTCTCCGGTTCTTCCGGAAGCATGCTTAAACTAGCTCAAGAATTAAATGGGTTAACTCACCACCTGGGGTGAGCAACAGGGCGATCGCTAGCCTGAGCCTGCGGCTTTACTCCCTTTAGTAGGATGAAGTAAGGCCCCATCAATGCCAGGCTAAGATATGTCACACTTTGTAATATTGCGCCCTGGCGTATTGGGATATTGCACCTTTTGATTTCGTGCCTTCTCTATGCTGGGCGCGACCTTGTCTTTGTGGTTATTTCGAGCGGCTACTTCCTAGGAGCATTTCCATGCAACTGCCCATAATTGGCAAAGTTGAGAAACCGACCCCCTGGATCTTGGGGCTAATTGTGGCTGGAGTACTGGGTGTGTCCGGAACTGCATTCCTCGTGAACCGAGCCGCAGCCCCTCGAGAAGATATTTCCGAGTTGACTGTGCCTGTACAAGCTGAAAATTTGCGGGTTCGCATTACTGCTAACGGCACGCTAGTCCCCATCCAAAGCGTCAATCTCAGCCCCAAAGCAGCCGGGATTGTCAAAGAGCTTTATGTCGAGCAAGGCGATCGCGTGGAAGCAAATGAGGTGGTTGCCCGAATGGATAGCAGCACCTTTCAAGCAGAGCTAACTCAGGCTCAGGCAAATTTATCTCAAGCTCAAGCTAATCTAGCCAAGGCTCGCGTTGGCAATACGACTGCTGCGATTGGTCAGGTACAAGCCAGCGTGGCCCAAGCCGAAGCCCAAGTGCGTGAAGCTGAAGCTCGACTAGCTCTGGCTAGCGATCGCGTCCGCCGCAACGAAAGTTTAGCCGCAGAGGGAGCCATTTCTCGCGATCGCCTGGACGAAGTGATTAGTGAAGCCGACCGAGCTAGAGCCAGTGTCGAACAAGCCCAAGCAGGCGTGCGAGAAGCGAGAAGACGTCTAGAAGATTTGCAAAACGGCTCACGTCCAGAAGATATTGCCGTGGCCGAGGCGCGAGTCCGGGAAGCAGAAGGCCGAGTCCAAGCGGTGCAAACTCAGATCGACGATACGGCTGTGCGTGCCCCTTTCGCCGGAATCATTACACAGAAGTACGCCACAGCAGGAGCGTTTGTCACCCCTACTACCTCCGCTTCGACTAACTCCTCCGCCACCTCTACCTCCGTCGTCGCTCTCGCCAGTGGCCTAGAAGTGCTCGCTGAAGTGCCCGAAGTAGATATTAACCAAGTGTCAGAAGGTCAGGGTGTGGAGATTGTGGCCGATGCCTTTCCTGATCAAGTGTTTCAGGGCAAAGTCCGCTTGATTGCCCCTGCGGCGGTTAAGGAGCAAAACGTGACTTCTTTCCAGGTCCGGGTCGCTTTGGTGACGGGGAAAGACAAGCTGCGATCGGGCATGAATGTTGATCTCACCTTTTTAGGCAAACAGTTGGATCAAGCATTGGTCGTTCCGACAGTCGCGATCGTGACTCAGGAAGGCCAAACTGGGGTCTTAGTGACCGATGCCAAGAATCAGCCCATCTTTAAGCCTGTCACCATTGGCCCTACGATTGGCAACCAAACTCAGGTTTTGCAAGGGTTAGAAACAGGTGAAAAAGTGTTTGTCGAGTTACCAGAAAACAAGAAGCTAGAAGACTTCACCAAAACTAAAGGCGACCAGAAAAATAATTAATAAGAAATAACTAACGAGTGCTAGCTAAACCAGGTCAGCCAGAGTGGTAGCACTAACAACAACCCGATAAAGCTGAGAGCAATACTACCTGTGAGCAACTCGCGATCGAGATTATAAACCTCCGCCAAAATCAGCACTGACAACCCTGTGGGTGTACCCGACATCAGCACCAAAACCAATCGAGGCACCCCTGTTACACCAAAGCATGTTGCCCCTAGTCCCACCAAGCCAGGCACAATCAAAACTTTTAGTAGGGTAGGCAAGATAGCACGTTGGAGACTGCGCCAGCCTTTAATAGAACCGAGACGTAACCCGACGAGTAACAAAGCACTAGCCATCACGACCCAAACCGCTTGATCCAGGCCAGTCGCGATCGCCTCAGGCAGCACAATTGAACGGGTGCTAAATCCTAAGAAAAAAGCCCAAGTGCTCGGAACGGTTACTACATCCCGCAGCTGAATCCACCAATGATTCTTAGTCGCGCTGTGGCCAAAGTAGCTTGCAATAAACACAGCAATGCCATAGTTGCCCGCTACGTTGCTAGTGACGCTAAATAGGACTGCCCAGCCTAAATCGTCAATACCAAACAGCACTTGAGCCAGAGCCAAGCCGACAAAACCCGTATTCCCCAACATCGCCGCCAAAATAAAACTACCGAGCGTCGCTCTGGGAGATACAGTGGCACTGCTAGAGGTTGAGGTAACTGGACTCGGAAGTGAGTCAGCAGTAATTTCTATAGACCTAGATTGCCTTTGTGCAATCCACCAAAAAATTAAGGATAACCCCAAGCTCAGCAACAACACCCCAACTGCTACCGCTGGAATGAAGCCGACGCGATCGGACCACTCAGTTTGCCGTCCGAGCACCAGTAACTGTAAAGGCACCCCCACCCAATACAAGGCTTGCCCCAACAACTGAGGAAATCGCTCAGGCACGAACCGGAGGAGCAATAGCCCTAACCCTGGCCAAATAAGCAACGGAGTGTAAGCACGGAACAGGGTATCCAGCATAAAAAGGACTCGGTAGGGCTATTGAACCGTAGTTGGTTACCAGACTGACCTCTCCCAAAACCCCTCGCCGCTCCAGAGAGGAACTTTGAATTTCTCTCCCCTTGTCAGCCAGGGAAGGGGTTGGGGCTTAGGTTTCAAGGTCATTTTATTTAGGAACGAGGCGCATCTTGCAAATCTCCTGGTCGGATGGATAGTTGCTGAGTTTGTTCACCTCGCTGTAATTGCAACTGTAAAGGCTGATTGACCCGACTTTTTTCGACCGATCGCTGCAATTGCTCAGCAGTTTTGACCGATTGACCATCCACAGCAGTAATGACATCACCCCGACGCAAACCTGCTGCTGCCGCTGGGCTATTGGGCATTACCTGCATCACCAAAACGCCATTCACTTCTGGAACCGTAAAAGGAGAGTTGGGGTTGCTGTTAGATTCTTGCGCCAGTGCTGGGGTAAGGGTGAGCAAGCGCACTCCAATATAGGGATGGGGTACCTTGCCGCCGCGAATCAACACATCTTTGATCGCTTTGGCTTTATCGATGGGAATGGCAAAACCAATGCCTTGAGCATCGGCGCGGATGGCGGTGTTAATTCCAATCACTTCACCGCGATCGCTTAGCAACGGTCCGCCAGAGTTTCCGGGGTTAATGGCTGTATCCGTTTGGATAAAGTCGAGGCGTTTGTCTGGAATGCCAACTTGGGCGCTGGAGCGGTTGAGGGTGCTGATGATGCCCAAGGTGACGGTGTTATCCAGCCCTAAGGGGTTGCCGACGGCGATCGCCCAATCTCCCACCTGCACATCGCTAGAGTTACCCAACGGAGCCACAGGCAGATTTTGACCGTTGATTTTCACCACTGCTAAGTCAGAGGGTTCATCAATGCCGCGCACTTCTCCCTTAAAGGTACGGCCATCTTTGAGGGTCACGCTCACCGTATCTGCTCCACTCACCACATGGGCATTGGTCAAGAGAATGCCATTGCGATCGATGATGAAGCCAGAACCTTGACCGCGTTGGTGGTATTCCTGTGGGGCGCGTGAGTAGCCATCGCCAAAGAAGGGGCTAAAGAAAGGATCATCAAAATAGGGGTCTGCTGGACGAGTGGTAATTGTGCGATCGGTGTCGATCCGTACTACTGCTGGCCCAACTTGATTCACAGCAGCAGCCACGAAATTACGGCTGGTTTCCTGGCTAGGCGCGATATTGGGGACGACATCGGGGGCGATCGCAGGAGCAGGAGCTTCCACGGTAGCAGGGCTGATCTGCGTGGCTTGATTGATCAGCGCTGAAACCTTGGGAAGCCAAGCTGAGGGAAAAGTCCACAGCACAGCCAAAGTCAAAGCAACGCTCAACACAATCACCAGGGCGTAGCTACTAATTTGACGAAGCGGAAAAAAGCGTTGCTCCGAGGACGACATCACAATTCCTCCAGATTCTTCGATCGCTTATTAGAACTGCAAAAACAAAATCAAGATATGACAAAACACTCGGTGTGACCATGACACCCCTAACGCAGCAAACGCTGTTACAACCCCAACGTTAATTATGCTCTGGTAGCAGCATAATTTTTACCTATTTTGGGGCTAGGGATGATGACGGCAACGGCCAAGCATCTACCCTCGTATTCTAATTTTTCCACCCGTAAAACTTGAATATTTCACGGCCTATCGGCGCTCTGTATCCGGAAATACCAAAACTATTGCATGACAGCCTGAGTTCCTTCCTAATATTGATGCGAGTTACGGTTCCATCAGTTTCATAGAAGAAGCTGTAGAAATTTCGCTTTATGATTCGCCTGCTGGTCAACTTGCTGGTCGCTGTGTTGAATACCTTCTATAGAGAGGACGATGGCCCTGATTTGTCAGTACAGGTCTACCGTCGCTTTTTCGTACTGGAAACAGTGGCGCGGGTGCCCTATTTTGCTTATCTGTCGGTGCTGCATTTGTACGAAACGATGGGCTGGTGGCGCAAATCGGATTGGCTGAAAATTCACTTCGCTGAAGCTTGGAATGAGTTGCACCATCTCTTGATTGCGGAAGCACTGGGAGGCGATCGCTTTTGGCTCGATCGATTGCTAGCGCGAGCAGGGGCGTTTGTCTACTACTGGATTCTGGTGCCTGTCTATATGATTTCACCACGAACCGCTTATCACTTTATGCAGTTGGTGGAAGAACATGCCTACCAGACTTACGACACCTTTCTACAAAAACATGAGGCGGCTCTCAAGGCCGAGCCCGCACCTGAAGTTGCCACCAAGTACTACTTGGAAGGTGATATGTACCTGTTTGATGAGTTTCAAATGTCGCTGGGTTTGGAGCAGCGCCGTCCCCAAATTGAGACGCTCTATGATGTGTTTGTGGCAGTGCGAGATGATGAGCTAGAGCATGTCAAAACCATGATTGCTTGCCGGCAAACCGACGCTCAAGCAACCTTCCAAAGCCCGCACAGTGCTGAGAAGCTTGCTTTACCAGAAGCTACGCAGGTGGCGATCGCAGAAACGACACAGCAGCTCGTGAAAGACTCCCCGGCTGAACCTGTCGAGATTGGGTAGATCAATCGCTACCTGAATGGCTGACCTCTGCAAGCATCCTAGCGGTTGCGCCTTTGGATACCAGCGCTAAAGCTTCACGGACGACTTCAGAGCCAGCACCTGTGAGACAAGAATTTTCTGTGAGATGTCGTTTCCAAATTCGGCTTCCTGGTTGCCCCGCAAACAGTTGCAGCATGTGACGGGTAATTTTGTGGAGTTTCAGACCTTGAGCCGTCCAGGAATCAATGTAGGGCAACATCGCTTCAGCGACTTCCTGAGGAGTGGGAGGGGTGGTTTCCTCACCGTAGATGAGGCGATCGCTCTGGGCAAACAGATAAGGCTGATCGTAAGCGGCACGGCCAATCATTACTGCATCTACCGATCGCAACTGCTCTTGGACCTGCGCCAAGTTGGTGAAGCCGCCGTTGATCTCAATGAATAGGTAAGGAAATTCTCGCTTCAGTCGATGCACGTCTGCGTAGCGGAGGGGGGGAATATCTCGGTTTTCTTTGGGACTGAGTCCTTGCAACCAAGCTTTGCGAGCATGGACGGTGAAGCGCTCACAACCTGCGGCAGCAACCGTTTGGACGAACTCCACCATATCTTCGTAGCGATCGCGCTCATCAATGCCGATGCGGTGCTTGACGGAGACTGGAATGCTGGATGCCTGCATCATGGCAGCGACACAATCGGCCACTCGTTCCGGTTGGGCCATCAGGCAAGCACCAAAGTTACCATTCTGGACGCGATCGCTAGGGCAACCGACGTTGAGGTTGATTTCGTCGTAACCTAGGTCGGCGGCAATTTGGGCACAGATGGCGAGATCTTTGGGGTTATCTCCGCCCACTTGCAACGCTAAGGGTTTTTCTGCCGGAGAAAACGCTAGTAATCGTTCGCGATCGCCGTGCAAAATGGCAGAACTCGTCACCATTTCGGTGTACAGCAGGGTTCGCTGGGTGATTTGCCGCATGAAATAGCGGAAGTGGCGATCGGTGCGATCCATCATGGGGGCCACGCTGAGGGGGTTGCCGATGGGGGCGCGATCGCGGGGGGATGAGTTGGTTACGGGTGCTGTGCTGAAAGCGGTCATTGGTTTGAGGGATATTGCCCCTAGTTTTTCATCTCTGCTGAAGAGCCGAACCCTTGGGGGCACTTGCCCCCAAACCCCCGCTGAAGGACGGCTGCGTCCTCCAGACCTCCTCCAGAAAGGTAAGGCTTTGTTCTAGTTTCTGAATCCAGTCTCCCCTAATACTGAAGAAACCTACTCAAAGTCCCCCAGTATTGGGGATTTAGGGGGAAGATAGGGAGGTTTAGCGAGTTGTTTAAGCTGTAGCAACGGCTTTGTCTGCTTCGCGGGCTCCTACGGCTAATACTAAGCATAGGGCGGCGATCGCGGTTTGCCATTCTTGGCGAACGCTGGTGTCTTCTACATCATCAAATAAGCTGACTAACCGTGGGATGGAGCGTTCCATTGCGGGACGGGGCACGGGTTGGTGCAGTTCGACTAAGCGGGTTAAGCTCTCTTGGTTGTTGAGGAAGTTGACAACCCAGCGAGTGGCATGGTCAGGGCTATCTGGCACCCGCTTCACATCTAGCTCTGTTTTCAACCAGATATAGAACGGGGGCAGGTTCTCTGCTAAGACTTGACCTGCAGTGGGTAAGGTTTGCCGTAGTAGCTCAACATTCAGGCTAGCTAGCTTTTGTTGAACTGCGGGGTTTGCCAACAACTCGGACAAGTTGCAGGCTAGCAAAGCTTCAACATCAGTAGTAGCAAGCTTGAGGTGCTGGGCAAAAGTATTTAACATGATCAATTCTGACAGGAACTAAAGTACGACTGACTCATGGAACTGCTGAGGCGCAAAGACGGCCTCGCGGCATCTACGTATCTTCAGCACTTAAGCACAAAGCACAACGGAAAAGGCCAGTATAAATGCGGGACTAGGGCCAGTGGTTTCCGACCACGACAAGATGATGGGAACTCTCGGCCTCCAATCAAATTCTGATCAGATAAGGTGGAATTAGTGGCAAGGAGCAGCAGCGATGTCTAGAGTTGCGTTTGTTGGTCAGGCAATCAAGTCTTCTTTGGGAATGGCGATCGCCTTTGGAGTAACAGCGATCGCCTCCTTGCCCAGCCAAACTCTGGCTCAAACTGCGCCTAAAAATACTCCTAGCAGCAATCCACAACCTCAATCTGGCTGCATTTCTGGATATCCGGATGGCACCTTTCGCGGCGATCGCCCGGTGACTCGTTACGAATTTGCGGCTGGCTTAAATGCTTGTCTGAATAATATCGAGCAGCAGATTCCGACAAACCGCGCTAACTTAGCGACCAAGGCCGACTTTAGAGCATTGATTGAACGGCAGCGGGAGCTAAATGCTCAGGTCAAAGATTTATCGAGTCGCGTTGATGGTATTTCTACCAAGACCATGACTCGGCCTCGTCAACCACTGAGACACGGCCCCAAGCTATAGACTCATCAGGTTATAGAGCCATAAAAGAGCGATCGCCCTCCAGAACCCTAGTGGCAAGCGATCGCTTTTCTATTGGTTCGTCTAAAGATTCGTCTGAAGTTTTAGACTTTGGTGCGATCGGTGAGGATTTCGTAGCCGTCTTCGGTCACCAAAACGGTGTGCTCAAACTGAGCCGAAAGGGCGTTATCTACCGTCACCACCGTCCAACGGTCTTGCAAAGTGCGGGTAACTTTGGAGCCAGCATTCAGAATCGGTTCGATCGCCAGGGTCATGCCTGCTCGCAGCTTTACGTTGGGCATTTGGCGAGTGCGGAAATTAAATACAGAAGGCTCTTCGTGCAGGTTACGACCTACGCCATGTCCGGTGTAGTCTTCTACGATCACAAAACCATTCGCCTCAACGTGGTCTTGCACCGCACCCGCCAAGTCCAGCAGGTATTTGCCCGCTTTGACCTGCTCAATGCCCTTGTAAAGGGCTTCTTCAGCCACTCGGATTAACTTAGCTGCGTCCGGGGTCACTTCTCCCACACCAATGGTGATGCAAGAGTCGCCATGAAAGCCTTGGAAGTAAGCTCCGGTGTCAATCTTGACCACATCTCCAGTGCGAATCACCTTTTTGGCGTTGGGAATTCCATGCACCACTTCGTTGTTGATGCTGGAGCAAATGGAGGCAGGGAAGCCATGATAGCCCTTAAAGCTGGGTGTAGCTCCCATTTCGCGAATCCGCTTTTCTGCATGAGCATCCAAGTCAGCAGTTGTCATCCCCGGTTGAATAATTTGGGAGATTTCTTTCAACACGGTCGCGACAATTTTGGCTGACTCCCGCATAATCTCAATTTCGCGCGGAGACTTAATCTCGATTCCCCGACGTTGCTTAACACGGGGTGGCTGAGACGCTTGAGGAATCAAATTGCTGAGGATGTTCATGGAGATCGAGGAGTACTGATAGGAGCTGATCTTTAGATCTAAGTTAACCCAATTTGCTCTAGGACAGCAGAGCGATCGCTGCCCTAATTCTTTAGCGGGCGGCTGCGGCTGGTGCACCTGCGGTTAGTACCACTAAGCGATCCGGTTGCAGCAATTCTTGGATGGCTTGGTTTACTTGTTCAATGCTCACGGCTTGAATCTTGTCGCTAAACTGCTGCAACTCTTCCCGCTTGAGACCGTAAACCTCATTCAGCAGAATTTGCTCAGAGAGAATCTCAGGGTCAGCCAGTTCCACCGGATAGCCACTGGCTAAAGATTGCTTCGCGATCGCGACTTCAGATGCACTGACTCCCTGCTCACGCATCTGCTTCAGCAAAGCCAACGTGCTATCGATCGCCTGCTGCGAGTCTTCGGGTGCAGTTTGCATTGAGATCAAGAATGGTCCTGCCGAGGTGCCAGCCTGGAAATAGCTATAAATGCCGTAGGTGAGTCCTTGGCGATCGCGAATTTCTGTTCCGAGTCGGCTAGAAAGCGTACTACCTCCCAAAATCTCATTTAGCACTAAAGCTGCGTAATAGCGGGGATCTTGGCGATCGATCCCTTGGTAGCCCAAGTAAGTGACTGATTGGGTTTTTCCGGGCAAAGGAGCCGCTAAATAAGTCGGTTTTTCGGGAGCAGCTACGGTTGGGAAATTGAGTTTCGGAGCTTGCCCAGCCGCTTGCCAAGTTCCTAGTTGTTGCTTCAGGAGCGATCGCACCTGTGCAGGGTCAAAGTTCCCGACTAAAGCCAAAACGGTTTTGTCCGGTCGATAATGCGTGCGATAAAACTGCACTACATCGTCGCGGGTAATCTGTTTCAGGCTTTCAGGGGTAGGGAAGCTGTGGAAGGGATGATTCGCTGGATAAATTGCCTGCTGAAATTGGCGACGACCCAGGGAGCGGGGATCATCTAATTGCTCTTGTAAGTCGCTCAAAGCTCGCTGCCGACTTAACTTCACCTCATCGGCAGGGAAGGAAGCGTTTTGTACGACATCAGCCAAAGTTTGGACCAGCAAGGGCAGATCGGTTGCTAGGCCATCGCCATCAATCGTCACCCCTTCGCGATTGGTGTCAAAGGCCAAGTCAGCTCCGCGATCTTCTAGAGTTTCAGCCAACGTCAAGGCATCTTTGGTTTTGGTGCCGTTCATCACGTTTTCAGCAGTCAAGTCGGCCAGTCCTGCTTTCTCATTGGAGTCGTACTCGGTGCCAGCGGCAATGTGACCACTCAGCGTAACCGTTGGCGTACTGGTGTCTGGTAGCAAGAGGATGCGTAAGCCATTTTCCAGCGTAATCGCTTCTGGCAAGGCTTGGCTGTTCTGGGAGGTCGTTGTCTCTAGGGGGGGTAGATATCGCCCTAGTTCCGCCGGATCAACGGGTTTGCCCGCACCAAGATTTTCGGTCGTTTGGGTCGTCCCCGCTCCAGTCGCTCCGGCGTCTGCTTGGAGTTGAGTCGGTTCAAAGAAGCCAACGGTACGGCTGGCTGGCTGGAAATAAGTCTTGGCGACACGCTGCACATCCGCTGCACTGACTTGGGCGATCGCGGCCAACAAGCGATCGCTATAACGGTAATCTCCCGCGACGCTTTGGTCATCAGCCAACTGCATCGCCTGACTCGTGACATCACGGTTTTGCAGCAGCCGGGAAGCGCGCAACTGGTTTTTGGCCCGCTGGAGTTCTGCCTCACTCACAGGTTTGTCTCGGAGGTTGGCAAGCGATCGCTGCAAAACTCGATCAATTTGGTTCAGCTTTTTACCAGGAGCTGCGGTCACAGACAAGCTATACCAGCCAGAGCTGAGTAAGTTAGCAGCATAGCCACCCGCTTCACTAGCTAGACCTGACTCCACCAAAGCTTGGTACAGACGAGAGCTACGGCCTCCGGTCAAAATGTAATCCATGACTTGGAGTGCAGGCACATCTGGGTGGCTCAAATTAGGTAATGGATAAACCGCTTGCAGCAGGGATGCACTTCCAGGCTCTCGCAGCATAATCGGTGCTTGAGTAGCGGCAGGTTTTGGCGTAGTTGAGGCGATCGCTGGTGCGGGTTTTGCGGTTCCCAGCTTCTCCTGACTCGGAATTTGCCCAAACGCTGATTTGACGGCTTGCAAGGTGGGTTCTGTGTCAAAATCTCCCACAATTACTAGCGTGGCATTGCTGGGACTGTAGTATTTGCGGTAGTAGTCTCGCACCTGCTCAACTGTAAAGCTCTCCACATCCGCTTTAGTGCCGCCAATCGTCAAACCATAAGCCTCTTGAGGAAATGCAGCTCTCCGCACTGCTCGCTCTAAGCGATAACCTGGTTCATTCTCATAGCCTTGCAACTCCGAAACTACTACCCGCTTTTCACTCCTGAGCTGTTCAGGATTAATCAGCGCATTCTTCATCCGGTCTGCTTCTAGAACTAGCAGCGCTTGTAGCTTGTCTCGCTCTACAGTCCCAAAATAGGCCGTCTGGTCATAGGAGGTAAACGCATTAGACTGACTGCCGAGCGCGCTAAACAAACGCCCAAACTGAATCGGGCGATTGTTAGTTCCTTTGAACATGAGGTGCTCCAGCAGATGGGAAATCCCATTGAGACCAGCTTGTTCATCCCGCGAACCAACCCGATACCACACTTGCACGCTGACAACAGGAGCGGTGTGCAGTTCTTTAGTTAAAACCGTTAAACCGTTATCTAGGACAGTTTTTCTTACCCCTTGAGTCAAGGAAGCAGCAGGCATGACACTAGAAGACGACTTCATATCAGGCTTAGTCTTAGCATTAGGAGTGGCAGAAACGCTGGGAAGTGCCAAGGTAGCGGCAGTTTCACTTGAAATCAATAAAACAGTGGTTAAGCAAAGGGCGAGTAAAGCAGGCCCGGTAGCGCGACGCACAAAAGCTGACAATGACATGAGAAATCACGATGCAATAATTGCACTAATTACGAATCGCCTTAACTGAAAATTCAGCTAGGTAGGGCTGCGTGAGCCTGACATCTACTCTAGTTCACTTCTCCTATACTCAGCCTGAGGCCGTTTAATCAGGCAATTGCGATCGCTTTTCCCCATCGCTGCGCTCTTCCTCGCCGCGCTTTTCCTCATAACTCAAACCAAGGGGAAGTCAGGCCATTGTGACTAACTTGACACAAAAAAATAACATTGCTTGGATCTCTTCACCTAAGGTCTTTCTTTAGAGAGATTTTAGGCAAAACAAAAGCAAATTTATTCTTAAAAAGCGAAAAATTAGCGCTCAGATGCCCCAGCGGGGCATTGCTTGTTTAAGCAAGCTAAAGCTCTAATTCTCTATGCCCCCCGTGAAGGAAAGTCAGGATGAAGCCCTTTGTCGTTCTGCCACTGCTGAGTTTGCTACTGCTAGGCTGCAACCCAACTCAGACTGCCACTTCTCCTAGTTCAGCCCCTGCCAACTCCTCTGCTCAATCTAGCCAGTCGAGCGATCGCCAGTCTCAAGATAAGCCAATTGTGATCACCACGGTGGCTCCTTTGACGAACATCGTCAGCAATATTGCAGGCGATCGCGCTGATGTTAGAGGTATTGTTCCAGAAGGAACCAACTCTCATACCTTTGAACCTCGTCCCTCCGATGGTGAACTGATTAAGCAAGCTGACTTAATTATTGCGAATGGTTTACAGCTAGAAGTCCCTACCTTAGAGTTGGCTGAGGCTGCTAAGCCCAAAGAGACGAAAATCTACGAAGTGGGTACCAACACCATCACACAAGACCAGTGGATCTTTGATGCCAGCTTCCCTAAAGCAGGCGGCAAGCCCAATCCACACCTCTGGGTCAACCCCAAATATGCAGCGGCCTATGCTCAGCAAGCTGCTGATCAACTCACCGCTCTAGACCCCGCTGGAGCTGACTACTACGCCGCCAACCTGAAAAGCTATCTACAACGCTTAGACCAGCTCGACCAAGTCACCCGAAAAGTGGTCGCCAGCATTCCGCCCGAAAATCGCAAACTCTTGACCTATCACGATTCTTGGGCGTACTGGGCCCGTGAATATGGGGTTTACATAATTGGTGCCATTCAACCCTCCGACTTCAACGAACCTTCCGCTCAGGATGTCGCTAAGTTGATCGATCAAATTCGAGCTACCCAAGTCCCTGCTATCTTTGGGTCGGAAGTATTTCCTAGCAAAGTGGAAGAGCAGATTGCCCGCGAAGCCAATGTCAAAACCGACAATACCAGTGATGATGACCTACCTGGTGAAGGCTCGGCCAATGCGATGGAAAATACCAATCCTGAACACACCTACATCGGCATGATGGTCGAAAACCTCCGTATCCTAGCGAAGAACTTAGGCGGTGATCCGAGCCTGGTAGATAGCCTAGAAACGGCCAACATTGTCGGACCAACCGCCACCGCTAAAGCCAAGCCATAAGCAAGCCATAAGGTAGAAAGCATGCAACCTTTGCTGGAAGTAAAACATCTTGCCTGTGGCTATCAAAGCCAAACCATTTTTACAGATGTCAGTTTCACTTTGTACCCAGGCCAGTTTTCAGGATTGGTGGGCCCTTCAGGCAGTGGTAAAAGTACTTTGCTCAAGACGATTGTGGGATTGCTGCGTCCTTGGTCAGGAGAAGTTTGGTATCGGGGACGCCGTTTAAAACCAGGAACTTCTCCCATTAAGGTGGGCTATGTTCCTCAGGTAGAGACAGTAGATTGGGGTTTCCCTGTCACCGCAGAAGAAGTGGTGATGATGGGGCGTTATCGACAACAAAAGATTTGGCCTTGGCCCTCTGCTTGCGATCGCGCCAAGGCCAGAGAACTACTCAGCCGAGTTGGCATTGAGCACGTAGCGCGTCAACCCATCGGTGAACTATCCGGCGGACAGCAGCAACGAGTGTTTCTAGCACGAGCGCTCGTGGGCGATCCCGAAATCGTTTTACTCGATGAGCCAACCAGCAGTTCGGACTTGCATGTGCAACACGAGCTACTACACTTGTTAGCCGAGTTGGGACAACAGGGCTTAGCCATCTTGATTTCTACCCACGACCTCAATTCGGTTGCCACGCACCTGCCTTGGGTGATCTGCTTCAACCACGGCCTGATCTGCCAAGGCCCACCCAAAGACGTTTTCACGCCCGAAAGCTTGGGGAGAACCTTCCGAGGTGAAATGGTGGTATTTCGGCAAAATGATCGGATTTTGGTTGCCAGTGGAGCCACCTCCTTGCTGCACGAAATGCAAGCCAACCTGCCTCCCGCCCTCTACAAATCTCTACCTTCTAAATCTGTCTAATTTCTTGCCCCAACGTCTGGACTGACTATGGAGTTCCTGCTCAAACCTTTTCAATACGAGTTCTTTGGTCGAGCCATGTGGGTCGGGATGATGGCAGGGCTGTTGTGCGGTGTCATGGGAGTCTATATCACCACCCGACGTATGAGTTACATCGCCCACGGTTTATCTCACGCCATTTTGGGAGGTGCTGTAATTACTTATGTTCTAGGCTTTAACTTCTACATTGGCTCCGGAATCTGGGGGTTTGGCACTGCCCTGCTGATTCAATACCTCACGGGCCGCAAAATCTACTCTGATGCCGCGATCGGTATCGTTACCACCGCTAGCTTTGCCTTGGGCGTTGCCGTTATCAGTACCTATCGCAGCTTCACTCAGAGTTTTGAAGCTGCTCTTTTCGGTAATGTACTGGGCATTACGCCTACAGACCTCTGGGTCGTAACAGCCGTGACGGTGCTCTTGCTCAGTCTAGTTTTCATCTTCTACCGACCCCTGCTATTTTGGTGCTTTGACCGGGAAGTAGCAAAGGTGCATGGCGTCCCAGTTTTTGCAATGGATACGCTGTTTGCCCTGATGATGGCAACGTTATTAGTGGCGACTTTACAAGTGTTGGGGGTAACTTTAATCATTTCAGCCGTCGTGATTCCTGCTTCGATCGCTCGCCTTTTAAGCAATCGCTTTGGCACCATGATGCTGCTCTCTGGCGGGTTAGGGGCTGCGATCGCCTTTGTCGGCATCTATATTAGCTACTACTTTGACATTGCTTCTGGAGCCAGCGTCGTCTTGCTCTCTACCCTAGTTTTTAGTCTCGTTCTGGGGTGGACCCGTTACCAACAGCGCCAAAAACGTTATTTACCCTCACCGCTGCATGCGGAAAAATTGCAGTAAGCAAAGCAATTCTAAAAACAAAAAGCTAGACCGAAAGCCCCTCTTCGAGTTACTATTGGAGACTGTGAGTTTTTTGAAAACCTATGAACGCGCAGGAAGTTATCCGCTCAATAGAAGCGGAGCAGTTAAAGACGAATCTCCCTGACATTTATGTGGGCGACACCGTTAAGGTGGGCGTCATCATTCAAGAGGGAGGAAAAGAGCGGACTCAGCCCTATGAAGGTGTAGTCATTGCTAAGCGCAATGGTGGCATCAACGAAACGATTACCGTACGTCGCGTCTTCCAAGGCGTGGGTGTAGAGCGAGTGTTTCTAGTAAACTCTCCTCGCATTGATAGTATCAAGGTGATTCGTCGAGGCAAGGTGCGCCGCGCTAAGCTATACTACTTACGCGGTCGCGTTGGTAAGGCAACTCGCATTAAACAGCGCTTCGATCGCGCCCTCTAAATCAAGCTCAGCCGCCACCGCTCTAAGGTTGACGCAACGCAGCTTTAGAATTACAATGCAAAAGCTGAGCGTTGAGCCTGAGCTCAACTTGGGCGCTCTTAGTTCAGTTGGTAGAACGCAGGTCTCCAAAACCTGATGTCGGGGGTTCGAGTCCTCCAGGGCGCGCTGGATGATTACCATGACGGTTCTACTCGGAAGTAACTCCTTAACGGGTGAACGGGGGCTAAAACCACCTGCTTTCGGGTAGAATTGTTGTTTGGGCGATCCACCGAGCATTGTAATTGAGTTCCTACTTTGGGCGAAGCAACAGTGCATACTTGCTTGCAGATTTCTTGAGCAGGGTTGCCCAACTTTAAGCGGGAAACCGCTCATAGCTGCACTGATAGGGGATTAGGCAATTGTGGCCAAAAAAGACGAAGTAGAAACACAAGAGAAAAGTTCAGGATTTGATGCAGTTGGTTTCTTCAAAGAATCCAAAGAAGAGCTAGATAAGGTTGTTTGGCCAAGTCGTCAACAGCTCGTCAGTGAATCCTTAGCAGTACTGCTGATGGTGACCCTATCTGCAACCCTCATCTACTTGGTGGACAACTTCTTCGACTGGGTCGCAGGAAAGGTGTTTTGATGACTTCTGCATCGGATGAATCATACAATTCCATCGCACCAGAAGCGAACATGGAAACCAATGAAGAGTCATTTGATCCGAATGCTTCTCATTGGTATGCCGTTCAGGTCGCTTCCGGTTGTGAAAAGCGGGTAAAAACCAACCTGGAACAGCGAGTCCAAACGATGGATGTCGCTGAGCGAATTGTCCAGGTCGAAATTCCTCAAACTCCTGCTGTCAAGATTCGGAAAGATGGCAGTCGGCAAAATTCGGAAGAAAAAGTCTTCCCTGGCTATGTGTTAATTCGCATGGTCATGGACGATGAAACTTGGCAGGTTGTCAAGAACACCCCGAATGTGATTAACTTTGTCGGCGCTGAGCAAAAGCGTCGCTATGGACGCGGACGAGGCCACGTGAAGCCCATGCCACTGGGTGCGGCAGAAGTGGAACGTATTTTCAAGCGCGCGCAAGAACAAAAGCCAGTCATCAAGATTGACATGGCAACCGGAGATAAAATTCTGGTGCTCTCAGGTCCTTTCAAAGACTTTGAAGGGGAAGTGATTGAAGTGAGTCCAGAGCGGAGCAAGCTTAAAGCCTTGCTTTCCATCTTTGGGCGAGACACTCCTGTCGAACTGGAGTTTAATCAGGTTCAAAAACAGAGCTAGAAGATAAATGGCAAAAAAAGTAGTTACGGTCATTAAGTTGGCCATTAACGCAGGCAAGGCGAACCCTGCACCCCCGATCGGCCCTGCGCTCGGTCAGCATGGTGTCAACATCATGATGTTCTGTAAGGAATACAATGCTAGAACTGCGGACCAAGCAGGCCTAGTGGTTCCTGTAGAAATCTCTGTTTATGAGGATCGCAGTTTCACCTTCATCCTCAAAACCCCTCCTGCTTCTGTGCTTATTCGCAAAGCCGCAGGTGTAGACCGGGGTTCTGGTCAACCCAATACTAAAAAAGTTGGTTCGATCACCCGCTCTCAATTGAGAGAGATTGCTCAAACGAAGCTGCCCGACTTAAATGCTAACGATGTTGATGCTGCCATGAGAATTGTGGAAGGCACTGCACGTAACATGGGTATTACGGTCGGCGACTAGAAATCGAGTATTAAACAATTAATTACGGGGGAGAAGCAGCGCTTCGTTAAACACCCCAGGAGAAGAAAATGGTAAGAAAGGTATCGCGTCGGCTCCAAGAGCTGAACAAAAAAGTAGAAGAAAGAGCGTATGAGCCGTTAGAAGCGCTCAACCTCTTGAAAGAGACAGCAACTGCGAAGTTTACAGAATCAGCAGAAGCACACATTCGTCTTGGGATTGATCCCAAATACACTGATCAGCAACTGAGAACCACTGTGGCTTTACCCAAAGGCACTGGACAAGCGGTTCGGGTTGCGGTCATTGCCCGTGGTGAAAAGGTAGCTGAAGCCAACAACTCTGGCGCTAATATCGCTGGCTCGGAAGAGTTGATTGACGAGATTCAAAAGGGCATGATGGACTTTGATGTCTTGATTGCAACGCCTGACATGATGCCTCAAGTGGCTAAATTAGGTCGCTTGCTTGGTCCCCGGGGTTTGATGCCTTCTCCTAAAGGTGGTACAGTTACCTTTGATTTAGGCCAGGCCATCGGAGAATTCAAAGCTGGGAAACTGGAATTCAGAGCTGACCGGACGGGAATTGTCCACGTTCTCTTTGGTAAGTCTGACTTTTCAACCGAAGATTTGCTGACTAACTTAAAAGCCCTGCAAGAGACGATTGACCGCAACCGTCCTTCTGGTGCTAAGGGTCGTTACTGGCGATCAGTTTTTGTTTCTGCAACGATGGGACCTTCAATTGAAGTAGACATCAATGCTCTCCGAGACTTGAAGCTGACTGACGTAGCTTAAGGTTAGTCTTGCATCAAAACAAATTCTCCAGAGTGGAGGAGCAACAAGTTTTACCCACAAGTTCCCAATTGAATCAACAAAGCCAGAGACAGCAGGCGCAAATTGCTTAATCTCCTGCCGAGGTTTTAACTCTACTAGTAATTGGTCAGTCTAGTTTTTGAAGACCAACCACTGTAGTGTTTAACCCGGCTCAACGTCCGGGTTTTTTTCTGGCTTACGTTTGTCTTGATGAGGGGACGGGTTAAAGTTTGGCATTCTGCGTTTTTTTAAGGAGGTGATATCAAGTATGGGTAGAACGCTAGAAGATAAGAAGGCCATTGTGGCGGACCTCAAACAACAGTTGAGCGAGGCCCAACTTGCGTTCGTGATCGACTATAAGGGCCTGAGTGTTGCTGAGATTACTGATCTACGGCGACGTTTACGTCCAAAAGGCGCGACATGCACAGTAACTAAGAATACGCTGATGCGGATTGCGGTTGACGGGGATGAAACCTGGCAACCGATGACTGAACTTGCATCTCAGTCTTCTGCCTTCTTGCTAGTGAAGGACGACATTGGCGGTGCCATCAAGGCCTACCAAGATTTTCAAAAAGCCACGAAGAAGACTGAGCTTCGCGGCGGTGTGATGGAAGGTCGTGTCCTCAGTGCTGAGGATGTCAAAGCGATCGGTGACTTACCGTCCAAAGAACAGCTTATTGCTCAGATTGCTGGGGCAATCAATGGTGTCGCCACCAAGCTGGCTGTCGGGATCAACGAAGTTCCTGGCTCTCTGGCTCGTGCCATCAAGGCTGTGTCTGAGAAAGACGACCAACAAGCTGCTTAATGCTTTTTGTTTCTGGATTTTAGATTTTGGATGTTTACCAAGTTCTAACTTTCCTAGCCCAACGGTTTACGCAAAAAATTTCTAGGAGTTAACTCATGTCTGCTACAACTGACCAAATTCTGGAACAACTAAAGTCTCTGACCTTGTTAGAAGCAGCTGACTTGGTGAAGCAAATCGAGGAAGCTTTTGGTGTTAGCGCTGCTGCTCCCGCTGGTGGCATGATGATGATGGCTGGCCCCGGCGCTGCTGCTGCGGAAGAAGTAGAAGAGCAAACCGAGTTCACCGTCAGTCTTGAAGAAGTTCCTGCTGACAAGAAGATTGCGGTTCTGAAAGTGGTCCGCTCTCTGACAGGCTTAGGCTTGAAAGAAGCGAAAGACCTCGTTGAAGCTGCACCTAAGCCCGTTAAAGAAAACGTGGCTAAGGCTGATGCTGAAGATGTGAAGAAGCAACTCGAAGAAGCAGGTGCTAAGGCAAGCATCAAGTAAGCAGTATGACTGCTATTTGAGTTGTCTCAATTAAAAAGGAGCCTAGTTTATTTAGGCTCCTTTTTTTTGGGATTTTCCTGATGAGGGGCGATCGCTACACCTTTAGCTTTCTTGAAAATTCGGATCTAACTATTTGAGATCTAACAAACCTGTTTCTTTTAATTTAGGGTTAAAGCGAATCTGCATTTGCACGCCTCTGGCTTGTAATTCTGCTAAGACTTGTTCTTCGACGCGTCTGGCTACACGCTTAAGTAACTTTACTTGAGTTATTTCGTCAGCTTCACGGTAATCAATCTGTTCTTCCTCGGTCATAGTTAGCTTGGCATCAATTGGCTGATTCCAGAGAGTCTGCTCCTCAGCATTACCAATAGGCGTAGTACCATTTTCTGCAATCCAGGCATCTCGGATGGTTTCTAAAGCGGTACGATTAGGGCGATCGCTCATCTGAACTTTGAACCAGTAACACGATTGCGGGCGACGCACTAAATGTTGCTGAAGACTGAGATAAATATCACGAGAATAACCAATAAACTGTAGAATTTTCGCTTGGTTAAAAATGGCATAGACACCTACTCTGCCTTGATACTGGTCATTCACTTGACCCGCATCATCGATGTAGGCAATATATTCTAGATCGGCGAGAACAGGGATATTAGTTGTGGAAGTCATACTCTGCTCAAAGAGATAGTTTTATCCAAGTTTGTGATAAACCGCACATAAGCGGCTAGGCCGAAAAACTTTAGCGTTAAACATAAAATTAGGAGGCACATTCACAATCACATAGTCCTCAGACCCATGATACTTTTCAAATTCGTGGGGCATTCCTTTAGGAGTTGAAGTGCTATAAGGCACAGGTTGAAATAATAATTTCGTAAATTCTACTTGTTGGCACTGCGACTGTTGCGAAACTTGCTGCAAAAAAGCTTCACTTTGCAATAGGTTAAATAAACTCTCTTGAGCAGCTGGCTCCAGTTCAAAGCTGCCATCGAAATGTTCAAGAACTTTTAGACCCATGATTAACAAAGAATTAATAAACGTTTAACTACAGAATAAGGCTAGCGATCGCCTTTTATCACTCTACAGAATTGAGGCTACTTCAGGGATAAAAAGCCTAAGTTGTAAATTTGCTTGAGGCTATGAAATTCTGATATTGCTATCCTCAAAGGTATCCAAACTCTCAAGATTAAAAATCGTAAAGTTTCTTTATCTATTCCCTTCTCAAATCACTCTGCTGAAAAGTACCTATAGCTGGAGATTTTCTGGCTCGATCAGGTTACATCGAGTGGATTTAGATCTAACTTAAGCCATAAAAATTTATCAAAATCCCCTAAGTCTTACTTGAGGTATAAAGCCCTGCCAAAACCACCGCCTAGGCTGGGAAGGTGGCAGTAAAACAGAGTTTAGGTCTGTTGTTTGCCAACCATAAGAAAACAGGAGGAAAAATATGGCTGATTTAGACAAAAATAAAAACCATGATTTGAATCAAAAAAGCGATACCCATGAGCCCGATGCAAATCGTGACCCGCTCTCTGGTCAACCTGGTGCTCACCCGGTAGGAACTGGCATTGGTGCCGCTGGAATTGGGACAGTAGGTGCAGTTGTGGGCGGTGTGATTGGCGGCCCAGTAGGTGCAGTCATTGGTAGTGCAGTCGGAGCAGTCGCAGGGGGTCTAGTTGGTAAGAGTGCAGCTGAATCCGTTGACCCTACTGTAGAAGATGACTACTGGCGCAACAATTACAACTCTCGGCCTTATGTGGAACCAGGCCACACGTATGACGATTATAAGCCAGCCTACCAGACTGGCTATGAGGGATATGGTCTGCATGCCAACACCGGGAGAAAGTTTGACGAGATTGAGCCAGACTTACGGAACCACTATGAAACCCGTCAGGGTAATGCAGGCCTAGGTTGGGATAAAGCCAAGCATGCTGCTCGTGATGCGTGGGACAAAGTTGAAAGTAAAGTGAAAGGCTCTGACAGTGGCGATCGCGACATTTCGGGCAGCAATCTAACTGACCGGAATCTGTCTGCCCAAAACACTCAGCAAGTGAATCTGTACGAAGAGAGATTGATTGCTGATAAGACCCGCGTCAAAACTGGGGAAGTTAACGTGGGCAAGCGTGTAGAAACCGAAACTACCCGAGTTCAAGTTCCAGTTGAGAAAGAGCGGATCGTTGTAGAACGCACGACTCCCACAAATGCAGGAACTGCTGTTCCCGCTGGAGAAGCTGATTTCCGCGAAGGAGAAGTGGCTCGAGTCGAGATTTACGAAGAGCAAGCTGACATCCATAAGGAAGCAGTGCTGCGGGAAGAAGTCAAGATCCGCAAAGAAGTAGAGCGCGATACCGTGCAGGCGGAAGAGCAAATTCGCCGCGAAGAACTCGATATTGACGACCAAGGTCGTGGAATTATCGATCGCTCTAATCCTCGCATCTAACTCAGCGCCTCGTGAAGGCTGCATTGCAGCCAGGACAGTTTAGCTAATAGTAAAAAGGGTGAGTCTAATCCCTGGCTCACCCTTTTTATTAGATAGGTTTTTTGCGTCGCGCTAGAAGACGAGCTGCTAAGACTCCACCGAGGAAACCAAATAAATGGCCCTCCCACGAAATGCCATTACTCACGGGCAAAACTCCCCAGATCAAGCTGCCGTAGAGAGTGCCCACTAGAAGTGAAAAGGCGATCCCTACCGCACTTCTTTCAAAGTAGCCCCGTAATAATAAAAAGCCAAAGTAGCCAAAAATTAAACCACTAGCCCCAATATGAATTGAGTTAGGGGAGCCAAATAACCACACGCCTAAGCCACTTGCCAGAATTGTAATCAGACTAACGATGAAGAAGTCGCTGACTTCTCGGAGCATCACGAACCATCCCAACACTAGAAAAGGGATGGTATTGGCCATTAAATGCCCTAAGCCGCCATGTAGAAACGGCGCAAATAGGATGCCACGCAGGCCACTAATACTTCGAGGGCGAATGCCAAAGACGTTAAGCGCATTGCCTAAAACAAACGAATCAACAATTTCTAGCAACCAAATACAGATAATAAAGCCGCCCAGAATCAGAGTATGGTTTCTGAGTTCACGGGCGATCGCCTTTCTGTCGTCATTCCTCATTGCTTTGCCTCAGCAGTGTCCCAATTAGGAAATTTGCGCCTTAAACCATCATGGTCTTGTTCTACAGTTCTAGCTTGCTGAGACTAATTTTTTCTAGAGTCCGCTTCAGGATTTATCAAGTAACTGCGATATTGCCTTCATGTATGTGCAGATGTTGATAAGTCGCTTTGAGCTAATAGTGAGCCAATAGCCAATAGTGGAGGGCAACCACAAGAGATTGCCCCTACAGTTTCCCGAGGCCCTTAAGCCATTACCATGCCACCATCGACATTCATCACTTGTCCGGTGATGTAGGCGGCGGCGGGGTCAGCGGCTAGAAACTTCACCAAGCCAGCGACTTCTTCTGGCTGTCCGTAGCGGCCTAGGGGGATAAACTTCAGAATTTCGTCTGTGTTGTTCAAGCCACTGGTCATATCGGTGGCAATGAAACCGGGAGCCACAGCATTAACTGTTACCCCCCGGCTCGCTAATTCCTTGGCGACAGTCTTGGTAAAACCAATCACCCCAGCTTTAGCTGCACTGTAGTTTGCTTGGCCTGGATTGCCCATTTGTCCTGCCACAGACGTGATATTGACAATGCGGCCAGAGCGTTGCTTCAGCATAATTTTGCTGGCCGCTCTGGTGCAGAGAAACACACCAGTCAGGTTGAGATCGATCACAGATTGCCAGTCCTCTGGCTTCATCCGCAACAGTAAGGTATCGCGCGTAATCCCAGCATTGTTGACCAGAACATCAATGCGGCCCCACTTTTCCATCACAGCGCTGAACAAGGCATCGACCTGATCCGCTTTGGAGACATCGGCTTGTAGCGCAATCGCGTTACTGCCCATCGCAGTAATATCAGCTACAACTTGGTCTGCCGCAGTACTAGAACTGGCGTAGTTGACTACAACATTGGCTCCTTCAGCCGCAAGCGCCAACGCAATAGAGCGACCAATGCCTCTAGATGCTCCAGTGACGATCGCGACTTGTCCTGGCAATCGTTTCGATGCAGTCTCTTGCAACGCCTCCATACCTAATTCCTCTTTTCAAACTCAGTGGCCAATTGCTCAATCATCTTAGGCCATTTACGTCCCCACTCCGTTGCTTAACGAGTAGTCCTAAATTTGGTAATGATTCATTACCTGTGTACCGCCCCTTAGCTGAGATACCCCTTAACCGAGGACAGATGAGCCACAAAAGATTTGCACTAGGATCAAAGCAATGATCAGCAACTGGGTTGTATATTATGGCTACCAAAAAACAGTTCAGTAATTTTCAAGAATTGTTATCTGGTTCTGAGTTACCCACACTCGTAGATTTCTATGCGCCTTGGTGTGGTCCCTGCCAGGTCATGGGTCCGATTCTAGAGCAAGTAAATGCTCAGATGAAAGAGAAACTGCGCGTCGTAAAAATCAACACCGAAACCTACCCTGAATTAGCCTCGCAATACCAAATTCATGCGCTGCCCACGCTGGTCTTATTTAAGGGTGGGCAACCGATCGATCGCATGGAAGGCGTGATGCAGGCGACACAGATTGTGCAACGTTTACAGCCATTAGTTTCCGGAAAGTCTTAGACAGGATGCGAGGGTTGCTAAAGTAGTCGCGATCGCCATATCTCTCCTGACTCTATGCACCCTCAAAATACCAAAGCTGAATTGCACCGCCTGCTTCAAGTTCGCAACGAGCATCCCGAAAAGGCAGCTGAAATTGATGCTCAAATTCACACCATTTTTGCCGAAACTCACGCAATTTTGGTACTGGATATGTCGGGCTTTTCTCGACTCACAATTCGGCATGGCATTACCCACTTCCTAGCCATGATCCATCGCTTGGGCGCGATCGCAACGCCTCTAGTCGAACAGGACCGAGGGACTGTAATCAAACAAGAAGCTGATAACTTATTTGCGATTTTTCCGACTGTTGATGCTGCGGTGAGCGCTGCGGTAGATATCCTAAAAAGCCTAGCGGCTGTCAATTCTGGCCTACCAGATGCAATGGATTTGTACGCTAGCATTGGCATTGGCTACGGGGAAGTGTTGCTGGTAGCAGGAGCAGATCTGTACGGCAACGAGATGAACTTAGCTTCCAAGCTAGGGGAAGACCTGGCCCGAACTAATGAGATTTTACTTACGGAGTCGGCGTTTCAGCAGTTGCAAGCCAGCACTTGGGCTTGTGAAGCGATCAACCTTTCTGTGTCTGGGTTAGAGCTAATGGCCTATCAGGTGCAGTTTACCAAGTGATCCCAATTGTTTAACAACGGTACAAACGATATCGGTAGCCATCAGTGCGATGTTTGTGCTGCGGATCGGCCACACAGCGCTCTGCCGCCAGTAGGGAAGCTAAACTCTGTGTCTCGTCTGGATTAGGGAAGTTCAGCAACCATAGATCCAGCGGTCGAGGCAATTGGCTTAAAGCTTGCTGAAGTGCGATCGCACTAGATAACGGATTTTGATCTTGGTGGGCCAGCAAAAAGAGCGGATTGGCTAATGCCCCTGCGGTCTGCTGGTGTTTTAGTTCCCAAGCCAGACCCATCAGCCTGCCTGTTTGTCCGTGAGTCGCATGGGCGATCGCAATCAAGGTAGGAGATTGAGCTGCCTGCTGGAGATGCTGCACCACTACATCAGGCCGATGCGTTTTTTGATAACCCCATCCTGTCGCAACGGTTAGGCCACTCAGCAGACCAACCAGCCAAATAACGAGCACCACCGTTTTACCGTTGGGTTGCCACCATTTCAAGAAACCACCGACTATTCTTGCTGTAGATGCCCTCGGTTGAGACACGACAGACCCAGACCAAAAAGCGGCGAGGCTGGCTCCCAACAAGGCAATGACGGCAGGAAAATAAACAAAGTTGAAACGAAAGGCGCTGTTAATCTCGGTTTCTAAACCGTAAGCGATCGCAAAAAATAGGGCGATCGCACTCAGAACAAAGCCACCCAATACTTGCAGCGCTAATCGGCTCTGGAAGTGCTGCCATTGCTGCTTTAACCCTCGATAAATTAAGGGCACTGACCAGACCAAAAAGAGCAGCATACCCAGGCCAGAAACAATCACCACCACGGGATTCGGTGCTTGAACGGGTAAAAAGACCAACATGGTGATCCATCCCACCAAAGCCTGTAGCAGTGGATCGAACCAACCGAGTCCAGCCCGACTGCCGCTATAGATCCAATCAGTCAGCTGGTTGCCATAAACCCCTTGCCAAGCGGGTAGCCAAGCTACGATACCAGCTATGGTTCCAGCGGTCACCGCATAAATTCGCCCCCAAAGTTTGAACGCTGGCCACTGAGACGTCTGCTCATGCTTTTTGAAGGGGTATGCCCAAGCAGTCAAAAGCCAAAACCCTAGTAATACCAAAGCCTCGGCTAATAAAGTTAGAACAAAGAAGTAATGGGTTGCCATCCCTAGAGCATTGACTGCAACCCAACCCAGTCCAATTAGGACGGGTAAAGGTTTATGCGCCCGTAGCGATCGCACAGTGGCAACCAAGCAACTGAGTGAAGCAATCACCCACAACACAGCTAAGGTATAGTGACGCGCTTCTTGGGCTAGATAGATGCCATAAGGAGAAACAGCCATAGCAGCGGCTGCCAAGTGCCCAACTAAGCGAGATCCAAATGCTAACCAGCCTAAGCCAAACATCGCGGGGATCGAGAGCGCTCCCAAGATAGCAGGTAGCGATCGCGCCGCCCAAATAGACACCAAACCTTCCTGAGACGGAAACCATTGCAGCCACCAATGAGCTAGCACAAAATAGAGCGGAGGATGGGTACTCTCCTGCGTCAAATGCTCCAGTACCACAGCGACTCCTGTTTGTGGTTCTAGCTGTAGAGGTTGCAGGAGCGTGTCTAGGGCGATCGCTTGATTTAGAGGAATCGTCCGAAAACTGTGCCCTAAGCTGAAGACCAAAGTGGCAAATTCATCAGTCCAGACTGACTTCAAGTCAAGGCAAAGGAAACGCAACCCTAGGCCAATCACTAGCCAAAACAACAGCAGTAGGAGATACAGCCAGCGGCTGTGAAGCAAAGTTTTCAAGTGCTAGCACCCAAAGCAAGCGCTTTCCAGAATCAAAGGTCAGTCACCCAGATTATGAATTGCCACGCTCAATTTCGGCAACTCATCTGCGTACTCTCCTCCAAGTCGATCAGTCTCGCACAAATTTAGGTTGAGCGCCTGTTTACAAAACGCTTTTGCTGCCGCTGTCTATCTCTTATTTAACTTCTATTTAACTTCGGTGACTCGCCAGCTCAATTTCAGGTTGATCCAGAAGTTCCAGAACAGTACCACTGCGATCGCGATCAGTTTGGCAACGTATTGGTTCATGCCCAAGGCATTGAACAAAAAGTTGACAATAAGAGTATTGAGGATCAAACCCATCAAGCAAATCACATTAAACTTCAGCAAGCGCTTGGCACGTTGCCGCCATCCTTGTTGCCGACTAGAAATATCGCTAAAGGTCCAGGCATCATTCCAGAGAAAGTTATTAAGAATTGCCAACTCCACGGAAATGATGTTGCTTCTGGTTAGTCCTAGTTGTAAACCTTCCCGCAGCAAATAGAACACCGACATATCCACAAACAAGCCTGTTAGCCCCACAAAGCCAAAGCGGATAAATCGCCCAAAGGGCGACAAGGCTAAACGTAAACGAACTAGATGACGGAGATATTCGACATACTGCTTCCAAGTCACCTTGCTCTCGCCGCTTTGGCGTTCCTGGAACACATAACCGACTTCGGCAACTCGGCCAATGTTACCTCGGCCCAACACTTCAATCAAAATTTTGTAGCCCACAGGACTCAATGTCTTGCCCGCGATCGCGCTCCGTCGCACCAAGAAGTAGCCGCTCATCGGGTCTGAAACTCGACCAATCACCCCTGGCAAAATGATCAATCCAATTAATTGAGCGCCACGCGATAGAAACCGCCGCACCACGCTCCAGCTACTCACGCCACCTCCTTCGACATGGCGGCTCGCTGTGGCCAAATCTGCCCCCTGCTGCGTCTCGGCGACCAACTGCAACAAAACCTCTGGGGGATGCTGGAGATCGCCATCGATGACCCCAAGCACTTCTCCTCTAGCCACTTGCCAGCCCCGAATCACAGCAGTGGAAAGTCCCCGCTCCTGTTGTCGTCGCATGACTCGGAGTTGCGGATATTGACTCACCATCTCCTGCGCAATTTTCCAGGTATAGTCTGGGCTATCGTCATCCACCACAATCAATTCGTAGTTACCTGGAAGCGCCTGATCCAGAAGCTTGCTCAGCAGCTCAATCATGGCTTCAATGTTCTCACTCTCATTGAAGGTGGGGATCACCAGGGATAAATAAACGCTAGAAGAAGGAGATGCTTCAGGAGCATCCAGTTGGAGGGCAGAATCAACCTTGGGTTCACTAATTGTTAAGGAGCCAGAAGGTGGAGCTAAAAGGGGACGGGATGGATCAGTACTCATCTAAGAAGCCTCAGGTTGCAGGAGAACGGGTATAAAGACGGACAGTCAAATTATCCAAAAGCATCGTGCCAGTTAAACGCTGAGTTTGGACTGGGTTGTAGTGCTGATCCAGCACCTGTTGCACTTGCTGTTTTTCAGCTTCGGTGGTGCTAGGAGACCACACGGGTTTCGCACTCTCTAACCAGAGCACGCGATCGTATGCAGTTGGAGTTGAAGCCGAACAGTTAGATGATGAGAATTCCTTACAGCTTTTTTCTGAAATACTTTGTCCCTCCAGAACCTTTTCTAGGGATGGTGCTAAATCACTGCTCTCTCGCGCTAATAGCGTCACAGGTGCTTCAGGAGGAATGTAGTATGCCAAACGCATTACATGGCCCCAGGCCTGAGAGTTCATCACAATTAAAGTAGATGTCGGATTGCTAGTCCCTGCCTGAGATGTAGCGGTGATGATCTCTGACAACTCATGAAACATCGAGCGTGGTCTGAGGGTAAAGTCGCCAACATTAATGCCGATATACAACAGCAAAACAGCCGCAGCTATCGATTGACGCCAGCTCACAGATGCCTGTTCTAAGCCCACTGCGAGCAACAGTAAACATCCGGGCAGGATGACAATCATACTCCTTCCCCAACCAAACCCCAAAGTAAACTTGCCTGTGACAACGTCCAAACCCAGGGCTAGCAGCAAGGGAAAAATTCCTAAAATCAAAGCGACTCCTAAGGTTCGCCTTTCACTCTGCTTCCAGAGCCTGGGCACTGCGACTAACAGCAGCCCGATTACGGCTACACCCGCAGTTGTGATGATGGTTTGCGGCAGGCTAGTCACCCAGTCTCCCAAGAGCAGATGCGTCCCTAGGGTATTAACAACATCTCCCAAATGGGCGATCGCCGCTCCTAAAAAGCCCGCTGGAGCATCAAAGCGCCCTAAGTCTGCGTTTCGGAGTTGCTGTTTAGTTCCCCACAGCACCCAAGGAACGGTCAACAACACACTCGATCCAAAGCGCAGCCCATGATGCCACCATCGCCGCCAGTCTAAATAGAGCACCACGACCGCCAGAGCTACTACCCAGTAGGCAAAAAGGTAAAACGTCATCAGTCCAGCCGTTACAGAACCAATGAAGATGAGGCTCCAAAGAATTTCTTGGGTCTTTTGGCCTTTTTGTTGAACATTGTTGGCTTTCTGCTGCTTGAAACCAATGATTTCTAGCAGAGCCCAGGCACTTAACACGGACCAGAGCACTAGCGGACCATACATCCGCACGTTAAGGGAGTGAAAGAGATAAAAAGGATTAGTCGCTAGGAGTGCCGCCAGGAGCAAGCCAGCACGATGGCCTAACAGCACTCGTCCTAAACCATAGGAACTGGCGATCGCTCCCACGCTGAGTAAAGCCCCCAAGCTCCGCACTGCTGCCACTCCATTCCCAAAGAGACGGAGCCATACATGTTGAGCCAGGAAAAAGAGGGGGGGATGGGGCTCTCCGCCTGCAAGACCTTTCAGGAGGTTGACCACTGTTTTCACAACATCCTTGACTGTAGCTTCTGGTGGTAAGTCCAGTAAAGGAGTGTATTGGGCTAAGACAACAGGTAAATCCTTGGGTCCACGATAAGCAGTTTTTTGCCCGGTTGACAAAAGCAGCGACAAGACTTCGTCGTACCAAAACTCGCGGCTACCTAAGTTAATCAAACGGAGCAAAACACCAATCGCGATCGCCAGGATCAGCAGAGTTTCTAGGGAAACAACAAACTTAAATCCAAGAACTTTAAAGTGCTTATACATAAGCTTGGGCTATCTATGCCTCATTTCAAACTTGGTTAGATGGAGCGTCTGCGTCGCTAGAACTCTGCATGATCGACACTTCATAGATGGGATACTTACCCAACTTACCCAAATCCGAGAACTGTAGCGTAAATCGCTGATTTGCTTGCGAAAACTTTAAATTATCCGGGCTAGTTTGAGGAGTATTGCAGTCGCGATGGGGGTAGCAAACATACAAAAACTTTTTATATCCCTGAGTTAACAGCGTTCCACCCAGATGCTTCACTGCTTGGCTGTCCTCAGTCAAGAAAAATGTTTTATCGGGTAAAGATGGAGCTAGGGCTTGAGCGACATACTCATGAGACATAGCAATCATTGGATCAGGTTGCGATCGCAACCCCTTAACCGCGGGCAAAATTACTTGGTAATTACGAGCTAAATCAACGGCTCCCAAATAACTGTTGATATACAGACCAGTGGTCAAAAATACAGCAAATAATCCTAATAATGCCAACTGTAGTTTTCGTTGATAAGTTTGCAAAAGTAGCTTGAGCTGCATTGCTGCTAGTAAAGAAACGAGTGGCACCGTGATTAATAAAAAACGCGGCCCCCACTGTTTGCCACCTGCGCCTGCGGGCACGATCAGAGGCACTGCCAAGACAAACAAAGTGCTAACTAGCAAAATTACCTGCATTTTGCCAGTCAGTTTTAATTTACCGTTGACTAAGGCTAAGCAGACGTAGATTAATGAAAAGAAAACAATTGGGAAGTAATAGGACAGGCTAAATAGTAGTTGTTTGAAATTACTGAATGCCTCTGTTAGCCGTTCTTTTAGCGAGAACTCTTCGACAATTTGAACCGAATGGATTCCTAAAGGATGTTGGTAGATAAGCAAGTTAAGGCTGAAAAACAATGCCGTCATTAAAAGCATGCTTACGGCAAAAGCAGCAGCTTTGTCTGAGATGATTTTAAGATCTTGTAGCCCTTTGATCTGAGTTGCACATAACCAAAAAAATGTGATGCCAACCAAACACAAAAATTCAGGCCGAAACCATACAGATAAACCAATTAGACTACCGCTAACAATTGCATCTCTAGTAGAGAGACCTTGAGCAGGTGGAACTAATGCTATAGCCAAACCCTGAAAGGCTAAGGCAACTGCTAAAGTATGTTCCCAGTACATGCCGCTATATAAAGAAAGTGGTGCAGCAAAAATCAGAAGCACTAGAGCGATCGCCGTAATTGTTCTACCCAGTTTCAATCGCCGACAAGCTGAATAAAAGCTCAACCATAAAGCCCAAGTGGACAGCAAAGGAATGACGTAAAGACCTCTAAACCCAAACAAAGCGTGAAAAGGCGCAGTAATCAGAGGAAATGTGAAAGGAAATGTAATAAAGTAACGGCTTTCTACGTTGTAGACAAAAGGAGGCCGAAAAGGATACAGTCCACCATCCCAAAGGTTCTTTATCCAATTATTTGCTGGTAAGCGGAGATCAAAGTGGAGCTTTCCAGCGCTAAACTGCTGTGCCAATAAAGCTTTAAGCCCACCATCGCCGCTGTAAAAGACATCGTTGGGTACCAGAGCTTGCAGGCATAAAGAAAATAAAATACCGATAAAAATGATTGTGAGTGGGAGATTAAAGCGCGGGATTTTCATGGTTGCCTTACCTAAGGGGGCCTTAGCGTTAGGGTTCGGTTTGCTGGTAAATCAGAAAACTCATGTTTTGCGAAATAGAGCTGATCACACTGGGGTATCTATCGCTGGTAGACATAGCTGATCTCAGTTAGCAAGTTTGAGGTTCGTTAAAACTGCACCTTGACCGGAAAGGCAGGACTGGAATCACTTAGGCTGCTTTGCCGCTCAACATCTCTTTCCTCGGTCTTTATCGATGGATAGAGAACCTAGTGAATTTACGGCTGCTGTGCTAAGTACTTGTTTAATTGCTGGCTGGAAGTGCAATTTTGTTGTAGTGACAACAGCCGGAAAGGCGCGCTTCAGACAGGCTTCATGGTTAAGCTAAAAACCTAAGTACTTTTACTGCAACTTGAAAATTAAATAGAGATTTAGCTCCAGCCAGGTGAGCTGATTAGCCACTAAAAGCCGTATTACTAGCTAGAGCAGGGCTTTTCCTAAGCGATTTTAGGCTCAAGTGGGCGATCGCCAGGCTGAGAAGATACCCATCTCAGGTGATCGGCACTGTTTGATTAAGAAATGTTTACGTAATTACCGAGGATTCGTTATCTACTCTGAGCATGTATTTAGCAGAGTTAACTGTACTTTCGACCACAAAATTCGGTAACTATACAGAAACTTTATATTTCTTTTAAGCAAAATTTGATTTCTGGTTGAACTCAGATTGCCCCAAAACCAGCATTTTGGAGGATTCACTGAGGCAATATCTCACTCTTTAGAAGTATGAAAAAATTTTTTTTTGATAAATCTAATCTAAAAGACTGGCGATCGCTAGTTTTGGTATGCCAGTATCTGCACGTAAGTTCAGTATCTACTTAGAGAAGCAACTTAGGTCTTGTTCACTGTAAGGCTTAAGTAAATTCACATAATAAAAAGCTTAAAATTCCAACTTTGGCCAGAGCGTCACCGAGGAACTCCCTAGAGTTGGTTTCTATCCTTGCGGAGTCTAGAGATGACCCAATGTCTTTCTCAACCCATCGTTGAGTTTTCTACACTAATCGAGTTATTGCGTTGGCGATCGCAACAACAGCCCGAAGGTCAGGCTTACACATTTTTGATTGATGGCAAAACGGCAGGACCTACCCTCACTTATGCCGAACTGGATCGCCAAGCCCGCGCCATCGGAGCATTGCTACAACAGCACCAAGCTCAGGGAGAACGAGCTTTACTGCTCTATCCTCAAGGCTTAGAAGTAATCGCAGCCTTTTGTGGGTGTCTCTACGCAGGCGTAATTGCCATCCCCGTTCCGCCTCCGGACGGTAGCCGCCTTAAGCGCACACTGCCACGATTACGAGCGATCGTCAAAGATGCTCAAGCTTCGGTGGTGCTGACGACTAGTCGTATCCTCGACATCTTGGCTAATGCAGGGTTGGAGTTTCCTGAGTTTCAAAGTATGCGGTGGATCGACACCGAGCAGGTTGATCTCACCTTGGCAGAGCAGTGGCGAGATCCCGAAGTTGAAAGCGACACACTCGCGTATCTGCAATATACTTCTGGCTCGACTTCTACACCCAAAGGGGTGATGATCAGCCACAAGAATCTCATGTTTCACTCGGCATATCTGCAAAGAGCTTGTGGATATACCCCGGAGAGTGTGACCGTCACTTGGATGCCCTATTTCCATGATTACGGTTTGGTGGAAGGGTTGACCCAGCCGCTCTACAACGGCACGCCTTGTTATGTGATGTCGCCGTTTGCCTTTATTAAACAGCCTGTCCGATGGTTGCAAGCCATCTCACGGTATGGAGCCACCCATAGCCAAGGCCCCAACTTTGCCTACGACCAATGTGTGCGGCGAGTCACTTCCACTCAACTAGAAACACTAGACCTCAGCAGTTGGCAGGGAGCAGGCAACGCTGCCGAACCGATTAATCCCAGAGTCATGGAAAGTTTTTATGAAACATTTTCTCCCTGCGGTTTTCAGTGGCATGCGTTTGCGCCCGCTTACGGACTAGCGGAAGCCACATTGCTCGTTTCCACCAGTCCTGTTAAGACATCGCCTGTCATCTGTACGGTTGAGGCTACCGCGATCGAGAAAAATCGCATCGTGCTGGCACCACCGACCCAAACAGAAGGAGTCCGGACGATCGCCAGTTGTGGGCGTTTAGTCTGTGAGACTCAAGTGGCGATCGCCAATCCCCAAACCCTAACTCGTTGTGCAGCGGACGAAGTCGGCGAAATCTGGGTCTCAGATCCCGGTGTTGCTCAAGGCTACTGGCAACGTCCCGACGAAACCAAAGCGACCTTCCAGGCTTACTTGCAGGACACCGGAGAAGGCCCCTTCCTCCGCACCGGCGACTTAGGGTTTATGCAAAATGGGGAGTTATTCATCACGGGTCGCATCAAAGACCTGATCATCATCCGAGGTACAAATCACTATCCCCAAGACATTGAGTGGACCGTGCAAGAAGTAAGCCCAGCTCTGCGCCCTGACTATGGTGCAGCCTTCTCCGTCCAGTTGGAGGGAGAAGAACGGCTGGTTGTAGTGCAAGAAGTTGAGCGGCAAGCTCAAAACCTGGATGCCGATGAAGTCATTGCTGAAATTCGGCAGGCGATCGCGGAGCAACATGAGCTGCAAGTTTATGCGGTTGTCCTCGTCAAACCAGGCAATATCCTCAAAACTTCCAGCGGCAAGATTCAACGCCAAGCTTGTCGGTCTAGCTTCTTGGCTGGAGAACTAGAAGTCTTAGCAGACTGGAGCGAGAATCCCCAAATTCGGTCTAACTTCCGCCATTTGCAAGGAGATGTCAACTCTCTCCTTCAGCGCATTCAAACCACTCACTAAATCCTGGCTACGGCTCTACTGTAGCCTCTGCTCACATTGCGATCGCTCCAAGGAGAATGTCATGCATTCACTCAAACAATACTGGGTCGCGGAAGCCCTGGAACGAGATCTCGGAGATCCTGGCAATCCAGATAGCGTGATGTCTTTTCAACAGGTTGTAGCGCTAGACGAGCAAGAAGAATTTCCTGAAGCTCTGCTCAACTGGCTCTACAACTGGAAACTCAATCATTACTACATCCCAACCGAATGCGGCGGCGAGTTCACCTCTTTTGAGGAGTTTGTCGCGTTCGTTCGCGTCATGTCTCGACGGGATCTCACGACCTCCATTAGCTTCACTACCTTGTTCTGGTCCTATCTGGTTTGGATGGCAGGCACTGAGGAACAAAAGCAACGGTTAGCCAGCTTTATCAAAGACCACAACGGCGCGATGTGCCTCGCCTACTCAGAACGCGCCCACGGCAGTGATTTGGTCGGCAGTGATGTACGCGCTACTGAGGTTCCAGGCGGTTATCTCCTGAATGGGGAGAAGTGGCCGATCAACCGAGCGACCATCTCCGGCATTTCCTTCGTCTTGGCTAAAACCGATGAATCCGGTGGAGCCCGCAGTTTATCGCTGTTCATGGTGGAGAAAAGCCAACTCGATCCCAACTCCTACTACAACCTGCCCAAGATCCTGACCCACGGCATTCGTGGTTCTGACATGAGCGGTATTGGTTTCAAGGACTGCTTTATCCCAGATTCCAGCCGCATCGGGGCCGAAGGTGCAGGTTTAGAATGGGCGCTGAAAGGATTTCAGGTGACTCGGGCTCTCTGCGCCGCTTTCTCCCAAGGAGCCGCAGATACTGCGCTGAGAACCACACTCAACTTCGCTCTGAACCGCCAGCTGTATGGCAAAACAGTTTTTGACATGCCGCAGCCTCGGCGAACTCTGGTGGATACTTTTCTAGATATCTTGATCTGCGATTGCGCCACTATCGGTGCTGCTAGAGGCTTCCATGTGGTGCCTGAGCAGTTTAGCGTTTGGTCAGCAGTCGTGAAATACTTTGTCACGACGCAGCTAGAGAGCATGGTAGCGGATGTTTCCGTAGTACTAGGGGCGCGCTACTACATGCGGGATGCTCATGATTGGGGCATCTTCCAAAAAGTGGTCAGAGACAACGCCATCATCAGCGTTTTTGACGGCAGTACGGTCGTAAACTTACATGCACTGCTGCTGCAATTACGCCAACTAGCAAAACAGCGATCGCGCCAACGCGGTAAAAACTTAGAAGCACTGCAAGCTCGCCTAGCTACTTGTTTCTCCTTAGATCAGCCAGTGCCTACCTTTGACGGTCGCAAACTGGAGCTGTTTAGTCGGGGTGCAGATGATGTCTTACAAGGTCTGGAGCTAGCGCTGACACAACTACAAACCTTGGAGACAGATGCTGATCTCACACCAGCGGTATTAGAGCAAATCGGAGGTTTCACGCATCTCCTGTTAGAGGAACTCAATACCCTCGACCACAGCTTGGAGCATTCTACGTTTGAGTTTGGGCATGACCAATCGCCAGAACTATTTGACCTAGCAAAACATTATTGCGCCTTACATGCAGGTGCCGCTTGTGTGCAGATGTGGCTCCACAACCGCCATCATCTCGGTACCTTTTTTGCTCAGGGAGAATGGCTAGCGCTTTGTCTCAGACGCTTGGCGCTGAAATTCCGCCCTGCTCACAGTCTTGCTTCTCGGATTAACGATGAAGCGATCGCGCAAGAGCTACTACGGCTCTACCAAGAAGACAAACTCTTCTCTATTGTTCCTTTTCAGTTAGCAACATCCAAAGTACAAGGGGATCAAACCGATGCAACTTCAGAACTCCAGCTACAAGCCTAGCGAAGTTTTGAGTCCTATTTCAGACGACAGCCAAGCGATCGAGACTTCTCCAACTGAAGCGATTCAACAGTGGCTAGTCAGCCAATTGGCCAAGCAGCTATCTCTTGATCCCAAAAACATTAAGGTGCAAGAGCCGCTCACCCGCTATGGTCTAGACTCTATTGATGCGGTCACGCTGGTAGGAGAGTTAGAAGACTGGCTAGATCTGGAACTTCCTTCTACCTTGCTATGGGATTACCCCACTGTTGAAAAAGCCGCAACCTTCTTGGTGCAGGAGTTTGATGTAGCCACAGCACTGAACACCGCTAAAGCCGAGCCAGCCCTCAACGCGCCTCCAGAAAAAGCCGAGAAGTCTTCTGGTTGGGGTGGTTTGTGGAACCGCATCAGTGGTAGCTAATTGACGACCAGAGAGCCTGAATGGGTGGCTGATGAAAATCAAGCGTGATTGAGGCTCTCTCAGGTTCTACTGATCAATCGCTGAATCAAGCTTGGTCAAGGTTGGGAACGGATAAATTGCAGCTTGGGGAGGATGGGTTAATTGAACTTCTCAGAGTTCTCCTTCTGGTGGGTATTAATACTTTTTAGTATTCCTTTTTTCACGGTTCGCTGGATTGGCCAATACTTCAACCTGTGGCGAGGTTCTTTTGACAGTGTTGGCTTAGCGGCGATGTCATTGTTCCTGTTTGTCAATGCCTCGCGCTCTAGCTTTATCATCTTTGCCTGCGAACTTATTTTTAACTACATCCTGGTACGGCTGATGCTACGTCGCCAAGGATGGGAAGCCAAGATGATTGCCACTAGTTTAGTCGCGATCGATATTGCCATCCTTGCTTACTTCAAGTACCTCAACTTCTTTGTAGAGGATGTCCTAGGGCTACTATTACCGGGGGTTGCTACTAGTTGGCAGGCGCAAGGTGGAATTCCAGGCATGGGAGCGATTCCACCGGGTCTCTCCTTCTATACCTTTCAGATGGTTGCCTTTGTGGTTGACTCTTTTACCAGCAAGAAGAAGCGCCCCATTGGAATCGTTGATTATGTCAACTTTGTCTCCTTCTTTCCCCAAGTTGTTGCAGGTCCGATTGAACGCCGAGCCGATTTCTTCCCCCAAATTGAAGCGTTTCGCTTTAAATTCACGCTGGATAACTTTGAGGCAGGTCTACGTTGGCTCTCCCTTGGCCTATTCATGAAATTTGTCCTTGCCGATAACATCTCTCCCTATATCGACCTAGAAGAGACAGGTAATGCTTGGCTAGTCTGGTTTTCGGCTTATCTCTTTACTTTGAGGATTTATTTTGACTTCGCTGGCTACAGCTTTATGGCCTTGGGTCTGGCCAAGTTTGTAGGAGTCAAGCTCACTACCAATTTCCTGGCTCCTTATACCTCCCAAAGCATTAACGAATTCTGGCGACGCTGGCATGTCACTCTTAGCACTTGGTTCCGAGATTATGTGTTTCTACCCCTGATGGGTTCTAGGAAACAGTGGGCACCTTTCTTTTTGTTTCTGACTTTTACTCTCTCGGGATTTTGGCACGGTGCCGCCTGGAACTTTATCCTTTGGGGTGCTTATCACGGTCTGCTGTTGTTAGTGCTGCGCTATGCGGGGCGGCCTTTTTACAGCTTTGTCGGTCAGCGGTTGTTCATGCCTCAGTTCATTTCCTGGATCTTGACCTTCGGCTCAGTCATCTTGGGATGTCTGTTTTTCATGGAGACCAATGTGCATCGTTTAGCCACCAAGTTACAAACTCTGGTCAGCCCAGGAGCGTACTCTTTTGCCAACATTGGCAGTGCTTTTAGTTCTTTCAGCGGTAATGAAGCCACCGTCTTGACCTTAACCCTGGGACTCGCAACTTTAGTGTTATTACTTGAACATATAGCGGTTTGGCAAAAACGTGAGTCTGAATATGACTTGCTCACTTCTCCTTGGGTCTCACGAGCCTTACTCGCTTTGACAGTTCTACTGGCTGCCAATACTCCCTCGCAATTTATCTACTTTGAGTTCTAATGCGAAAACTTCTAAACCTCACCAGTTGGGTGGCGATCGCAGGTTTAGCCTGGACGGCTGGCTACATCTACAACGCCCGCTATGGCGGTGAACTGAGCTGGCTACGCATCATGTATGAGCAAAAGATGGCCTTAGCTGATCAAGTGCAGGGACCCAAACGAGTCTTGATCTTGGGTGGCTCTGGGGCACACTACACAGTCGATGCGGGCGTGATGCAGCAAGAGCTAGGCAGACCTGTGCTGAACTTGGGTTTGGATGGTCCCATTGGTTTAGATGTGATTCTTCCGAGCGTTAAAGATAAGATTCGACCCGGAGATGTGGTGCTGCTAATTCCAGAATACTTACTGCTACTGGATGAGGATGGCTTTGGCGATCGCTCTGGGCAGTTTGGCATCGCGATCGGCAAGCCTGGGCTAGGCGGAATTCCTACTCAACAACTGGCTCAAGACACACTGATGGTAGGAGCCCCAACTTTACGCGCGTTGACCAAATCCTCCCTCGATGTGGTGGAGAAAGGCAAGCTGACAGGTTACTACTCTGACCCGATCACCCAGAATGGCGACCCCACGGTGTTGAAGCAGCGCACCAAGTCTAAGTGGTGGCAGATGAAAATCAAGGCTCCCATCTCTGACTACGCCTATCAGCGCATTGTGCAGTTTCGCCAAGAAGTAGAAGCCAAAGGAGCCACTTTAGTCTTGGGACTACCTTGGCTCTATGCCAGTGATGACCCACAGACGATTGAGAATGTGCAGAAAACCGCGGCTAAACTAGCGGCGATCGCTCCTCTGCTTTACGACCAGTCTTCCTTCAATCTCAAAACAGACTCTAGCTTGTTTGCGGACACCCATTATCACCTCAATCAACCTGCTAGAAGGATACGCTCTGTCGAGTTAGCCCAACAATTTAAGCAAGTGATGGGAGATCAGCTCGCATCGTCAGCGACCAATCAACCGCTGCAATAGTGATGATTCTCTTGGGCAAAGTCAAGTCACCATTATCCGTTTTGCTTCGTCGGACTGCCTGCGCTGCTACACACAATTAGCTGAAAAGATGATGTACTGCAAAAAAGATAGGCTTGCAGATCAACCCGAAACACCCCGTTCACGCTCAGGTCTGGATCCTGTGCAGATTTGTGTTCTGGGAGGAGGATTTGGAGGACTCTACACCGCCTTGTATTTGCAGCGCACTTTAGGGCAGAAGCTCAAAAACTATCAAATAACGCTGGTTGAACCGAAAGATCATTTTCTATTTACGCCGCTTCTTTATGAATTAGTGACAGGTGAACTACAAGCTTGGGAAATTGCTCCCGCCTATCACCGCTTGCTGGCTCATACCAAGGTTGAATTTTGCCAGGAAGCCGTTTCTAGCATTGATTTAACAGCTCGTTATGTTTATCTCTGTAATGGTGACTCTCTCACCTATGATTATCTAGTTTTGGCGGTAGGCGGAGAAACTTGCTTAGGTAGCATCCCTGGCGCTGTAGAACATGCTGCTCCTTTTCGCTCCTTGGCGGATGCTGTGCATTTAAAGGAGAGATTGCGGTTTCTGGAAGCATCCAGGCAACATCACATCCGAGTTACGGTGGTGGGAGGAGGGCCGAATGGCGTAGAACTCGCTTGTAAACTAGCCGATCGCCTCAAGACTAGAGGCCAGGTGCGGCTGATTGAGCGGGGCGATCGCATCCTCAAAACTTTTTCAGGTGCTAGTCGAGCAGCAGCTTACAAAGCCTTACGACAACGAGGGATACAGGTTGAGCTAAACACTGGCATTGAGGCGATCGCGGCCAACCACATCACGTTAACCCAGCAAAAGCAAACCCACACGATAGATACAGATTTAGTTTTGTGGACTGCTGGCACCCAAACGCTCGATTGGGTCCGGAATCTCCCTTGCCAACAAAATACCCAAGGGCAACTGCTGACGTTACCCACGCTGCAACTTGTAGATCATCCAGAGGTATTTGCGCTGGGAGATTTAGCCGCGATTCAAGATGCGGGAAGACCGCTGGTTCCGGCGACTGCTCAAGCCGCTTACCAACAAGCCAGTTGTGCTGCTCGTAATCTCCGGGCTGTGATGACAGAGAAGCCACTGCTTTCATTTCGCTATCTGCATTTAGGAGAGATGTTAACGCTGGGTACCAACGCCGCTGTGGTCTGTAGCTTTGGTCTCACCTTACAAGGCGCGATCGCCTGTGTAATGCGCCATTGGATTTATCTCCAACGCATGCCAACGGTGCGCCATCGTTTGCGAGTCATGGGGCATTGGCTGGCGAGTGGTCTCCTGCGCTGGTTGCCCACCCCAACTCGACAGCCTGTGCGCCAAGCTTGGCAGCGATTAACCAGGCGATCGCGACGCACGGTCACTAATTATCCTCGACGTTTGCCCTACTAAAAATAACAACGAGATCTCCGCGAACTTAACAAAAGATTTTTCTGAGGTTGAAGTATGGTGGCTGAGGCGCAAAAATCTAAATCTTTAATCAAAACCAGGAGCAAGCTAGAAGAACTGTTTGGCTTAGACCTGCGTTCCTTGGCTCTCTTTCGCATCGGCATCGCCCTACTGCTGCTCACAGATTTGTTCATTCGTTCGGGAGATCTAGTAGCTCACTACACCGATGCAGGTGTGTTGCCGCGATCGCTCTTAACAGAGGAATTATGGAAGCCAGGGTATTGGTCCATTCATACCATCAGCGGTCAGCCCCTCGTCCAAGCCTTGATCTTCTTGCTGGCTGGCTGCATGGCTTTAGCGCTCTTGGTAGGCTACCAAACTCGCCTTGCCGCGATCGCTTCTTGGGCATTGGTTGTTTCTCTCCATAACCGCAATCCAGCGCTAATCTTCGCGGCTGATGATGTGTTGCGAGCGCTGCTATTTTGGTGCATGTTTCTCCCCTTGGGAGCCTACTATTCCATCGAGCGTGCCCTCAACACCTCCCCTAAACCTCTACCCAAACGCATCCTTTCGGGAGCCACCTTAGCGCTCACTCTGCAAATCTGCTTTGTCTACTGGTTTTCTGCCGCTTTCAAAACCACCAGCGCAATTTGGTGGCCGCAAGGAAACGCAGTTTACTACGCCTTGAGCTTTGACCAGTATGCAACTCATTTTGGTCAATTTCTGCTGAAGTTTCCACCGCTGCTCACCTTCTTTACCTTGAGCACGCTCTGGCTGGAGTGGATTGGGCCCTTATTTCTCTTCGTGCCGTTCCGCACCACTTGGTTTCGTTGCGCCACCATTCTCACGTTTATCTCACTTCACATCGGTTTTGGTCTCAGTCTTCAGATCGGTATCTTTCCAGTTTTAAGTGTTTTTTGCTGGTTAGTGTTTATCCCTAGTGAGGTTTGGGATAGTTGGGGAAAACGTTTGTACACGCCAGAGCGGGCAGGGTTGCGGATCTACTATGACAGCGAATGTGGCTTCTGCAAGAAAGTAGTCCATCTCCTCCGCACCTTTCTCCTGTTACCCAATATCCCCTTACTGATGGCGCAGGATGATCCCAGCATTTTTGCAGATATGCAAACCTACAATTCTTGGGTGGTCGTCGATTGGCAAGAACGCAGACATTATAAGTTTGAAGCGATCGCCTACATCTGCTCGCTGTCCCCTGTATTCAAGTTCTTGACTCCGGTACTACGATGGCGACCTGTGATGTCAGTTGGCACTAAGTTCTACGAAACCGTTGCCTCCAACCGTCGCACGGCTGGAAAGTTCACCAAACCCCTCAAGTTCCGCCCGATAGAGGTGCGATCGCCTCGTCCCCTGAATCTAATTACGCTACTGCTGTTTGCCTATACCTTTATTTGGAATCTCAAAAGCTTTGCCCCGGAAATCTTTAATCGGAGAACGCTTAACTCTGTAGATTGGATTAGCCGCGTCACTCGTCTCAATCAATCGTGGAGTATTTTTGCCCCTTCTCCCCCCAGAGATGATGGTTGGTATGTGATTCCCGGTCAGCTTGCTGATGGCACACAAGTTGATTTGCTTAGGGATGGCAGCGCTGTTTCTTATGAAAAACCGACTGTCCAGACGCGCAACGCCATCTATCACAACATGCAATGGCGTACCTATTTCATTAATCTGAATCGAGGTATCGGCAAGAAACTATATCCCTACTATGGCGAGTATCTCTGTCGTCGTTGGAATGCCCGCCATCAAGGGCTGAAGCAACTAAAAAACTTTGAAATCCACTTTGTAAACGAGAAAACCGTCCCTCCTGGTCAACCCCAACCAGTAGATCAAAAAACAACTTGGCAACAGTCCTGTTCGTAGCCCCACGAATCATTCACATTTAAGGACATCCGCTCATGCTGCAACAGTTTTCCACCATTCAACCCACAGCTCGCCTGACATCTAGTGTGGCGGTCTTAGTTCCTTGTCATAACGAAGCGTTGACGATCGCCCAAGTGGTTGCGGATTTCCAGGCATCGCTGCCAGAAGCCAAAATCTACGTCTACGATAATCGCTCAGTAGATGATACAGCCGCGATCGCAGATGCAGCAGGCGCGATCGTGCGTTATGAGCCGATTCCTGGCAAAGGTAATGTGGTTCGGCGGATGTTTGCTGACATTGAAGCCGACATCTATGTGATCGTAGATGGCGACAACACCTACGAAGCTGGAGCCGTCAGGCATCTCGTTGCTCGCTTACTGGAGCATCAATTAGATATGGTGGTGGGCATGCGCCGGAGTACCCCTAGCGAACTAGCCGCCTATCGGCTCGGGCATCGGGGTGGCAATCTGATGTTGACCTATTTTGTCCGGATGCTATTCGGTGCTCGATTTTCCGACATGCTTTCGGGATATCGGGTTTTCTCGCGGCGGTTTGTCAAATCCTTCCCGGCACTATCCAATGGTTTTGAAATTGAAACTGAATTCACCATTCATGCCCTAGAGCTAAAAATGCCTTTTGCGGAAGAACCGACTTGGTATAAATCTCGGCCTCCTGGTTCTACCAGCAAGCTGAAAACTTTTAGTGATGGTTGGCGAATTGTTGGGACTGCTTTACTGCTGTTTAAGGAGATACGACCGCTCCTATTTTTCAGTCTAATTTTTCTCCTTTTAGCCCTCACGTCGATTAGTTTGAGTATTCCAATTCTGTCCACCTTCTTAGCAACAGGATTAGTGCCGCGATTTCCGACAGCCATCCTCTCCGCCTCGGTTATGCTGCTGGCTTTTCTGAGCCTGACCTGTGGCATGGTCTTGGACTCCGTAGCAAGAGGACGACGGGAAGCCAAGCGCATGGTTTATTTATCCTATCCAGCCCCAGGCACCTCTGAGTTGATCCATCAGTAAGGCGAGATTAAACCTGGCACAGATTTACAACATCACAGCCAGAACTCAAAACTTAACTGCATCATCCACTACATCAAAGTTCTAGCCCCCTGAGATCTACTGGAGCGCACCAACATGCAACGGCTCAGCCCACTCGGCAAGCTCACTAAGGCCAAAGATACGCCACCAAGATTGGCTGGAAAAACTGCCGTCAAGACCATCCTGACGATCGCGCTGATTGCTTCGCTCTGGGCGATCGCTGTCACCTCAGACACGATAGGGCTAGACACAGATTTGCGGCTACAAATGGCTCATGCTTGGTGGACCGGAACGGAAGAAGTTATTATCACGCCGGATATGACGCCCAAGGTCAGAGGCGATATCCGGTTTGGTGTCATGGGCGCAGGTGGAAAGCGGTATATCGCCTATGAAGTGGGGCAGTCAATGTTGATGTTGCCTGGAGACTGGGTGGGCACTCAACTGCATCGGCTGTTTCCTGCGATCGATTCCTTCCAGTGGCGTACTTTAGCCGTTAACTTTCTAATCTTTATTCCCCTGAATGCCGCCGCTGTTGTGGCCTGTTTCTGGCTGCTGCGTTTATTTAACTTTGACGAGCAAGTGGCTGGGCTGACCAGTGCCACACTGTTCCTCGCGACTACAGTACTGCATTACGCCCAAATCCCCCAACACAACAATCAGTTGTTGCTGTTGGTGACGCTCGGATACGCTGCTGCTTTGGCTTATATACACCATCGACAACGTTACTTTGTGCTTCTGAGTGGTCTAGCTTTAGGCGCAGCCTTACTGATTCGCTCTACCAGCACTTTACACGTCGTCACCGTCTTACTCTTTTTAGCCAGTTGTGAGTTTTACCAAAGCCGTAATCTTACTAAAACTGCACAAGCTGTCTGCTTCTGGTTTGTGGGCTTTTTACCCTTAGCCCTGCTGAGCCGCATCCTAGACTACTGGCGGTATGGTAACTTTTGGGCGACTGGTAAATTTGTCGAGCAACAACAACTTACGACCGATCCTGTATGGCAGGGCTTGCCAGATTTACCAGCTAATTATCCGTTAATCAATCATCCCTCCATCGGTATTTTGGGGGCGCTGTTCTCTCCCGCTAAAAGCATTTTTCTCTATGACCCACTCCTCATTCCCTGTCTGATTTTAGGGGTCGTTCTATGGCGCAAACTACATCCATTTCTCAAGTTTTACTTAGTTGCTGGCGTAATTAACTTAGGGCTGCATCTCCTGGCTTACAGTCGCTTTGTATTTTGGCATGGAGATGCCGCCTGGGGAGCGAGATATCACGTCACCTCTGTTCATCTTCTGCTCATTCCCCTGCTGGCCCTGTTTATTCAGCGCTTACTTTATAGCCGAAAACTCACAGCTTGGGTGATGCGGGGTTTGATTGTTTTGGCGATCGCAATTCAACTTACTTCAGTGGCGATGCCCAGACAAATGGAGGAAACCCAAACTCTAGTTGGCGCACCAGGCTCACGTCTCCAGTTCCGTTTGGGCCAACGGGCGATTAATATTGCCTGCTTAGCCAATAGCTCTATCTCCGATCGCTGTCCAAGCCAACTACCGCCAAAAATCAGTGATCACCTGAAGGAATATAACGTAATCAGCCTTCTGCCCTTTAGCTTCAGTCAGCAAGCCAAAACTCAGCCAACGCTAGCACCGATCGCTAAGACTTTATGGGTGATCTGGGGAGTTGTGGTAGCGATCGCGATCGTTAGTACAGTCTTGTATCTTCGGCCTCTGTTCGTTCCAGTTGCTTAAATCATCTTCAGTTCACAGGGTTAACTTCTACATCAACACCTAAATCACTCATAACTTTTGAGCTAGCAATGAGACTTAAAAAACTGCTCCTCACGCACACAGCCAATCCAACCGAATTAGCTGGAAAAATTCTCATTCTTCTAGCGATCGGTTTTGGCTTCTTTAGCCGAGTGGTGAGTGTGTTTCAGTACAACACTTTTGATGTAGGATTCTCTCCCGATCAAGTTCGAGATGCCAATATCTACATGCAAATGTGGCGAGGAGTTTGGCCAAGTTTAGGGCCAGCCTCTTCAATTGGCGGTTATAATACGTTGCCACTTTATTATTATTTGGTATTTCCGTTTACCATCTTTGGACCTGAGCCAGTTTTTCAAGCCTTACCTAATGCTTTATTTTCTTTTTTATCAATTCCATTTCTAATCTATTTGGTCTATCAACTTTTAGAAAATCTAACTCCGGCAAAACGATTGTTTTTGGCAGGCTTAGCAGGATTCTGGTATAGCAGCTTATTTGTTGACATTTACTTAAGCACCTATGAATGGAACCCTAGTCCAATTCCGTTCTTTTTAGTTTGTTTTGCACTACTCTACCAATTTCAGCTAGAAAATAACGCTTCTACGAAGCTTCAAATACTTTCTTGGGCAGCTTATGGCGTGGTTTTAGCGATTCTGGCTAGTCTTCACTCCAGCACCATGTTTGTGATGCCTGTCGTTTTCATTGCCAGCTCTATTTTATTTATTGCTAAAAATCGGAAGCGATCGCGGCAGTGCTTACTGCCCCTTATTTCCGTTATGTCAGCAATCATTTGTTTGTTGCCTTACTGGAAAGGTGAAGTCAGCCGTGGCTGGGTAAACACAAAGGAAATCCTCCTCACTGTCTTCAATTCCAATCGAGAAGTTCAAGCTTATACACCCTGGGAGAAAGCCGGCAGAATTCTGTTCAACTATGCAGAATTAGGCAGACAAGCTTATTTTCTAAATGCTTCTTGGCTGTTTACTATTATTGCTCTCATATTTCTATTTCTAGTTCTAATCTTAGGTAGCTTTAAGCTTAAAGGCAACAAAACTATCTTTGCTTTTTTAGCCTTCACCTGGTTGGTCTATTTCTACGCCGCCTCTAACCATACGGGTGTGTATCCTATCCACTTTAAGATGCCAATTTTATTTAGTCCGATTATCTTTACTGTTCTCAGCCTTGCAGCATTTGGCACTAATTCCCAACCAAAAACCCTAGTTAGCAATCTCACGATTTTCTCTTTGCTTTTAGGCACCGTGGTTTCAATTGGCATCAATCTCAACATGGACTATGAGTATATGTCTGGCAAGTATGGAGCCAATCGGGTAATTACAACGCAAGAAATGGTGGAGGTATTGAATCAATTACCTGCTGGTTCCACGATTTGCGATCGCAACATCAGAGGATGGAGAAAAGTTAATCATCCATACCGTTATCTTGACAAATACATTACCAAGAGATCTTTTAAGATTACCGCCGAGTGTCAACCAGGCAGTTACGCTCTACATTCCAAGTTTTACTACCAGTTTTTAGAAGATAATTTGTGGCCTGCGCTTAAGGTTGCGCCGACTAAACCCTTTTCAGGAAATGCAACGCTGCTTTGGGAAACACCCACGACTTCTGTGTATCGTTTTCAGTAAATTCTCTACAATTTCAACTCCCGAATTTTCTACAATTTCAACTCCCGAATTTTCAAGTGGGGCAGCAGCCTCTAAAATCGGGAGATGACGAATCAGCATCCTCTTTCAGCAATTCCTGCTTGTGCTTGGCAACGGCCTATTGGTCTAGGTTGGGACAAGCCTTACACCGTTCGCTACCCTAGCAATTTAGATGATGGTCCCTGGCATGGCATGCCTTTAGGCGGCTTTGGGGCTGGGTGTATCGGTCGTTCCTCACGGGGAGACTCCAATCTCTGGCACATCGACGGCGGTGAGCATGTTTTTCAATCGATTCCAGCCTGCCAGTTTAGTGTTTTCGAGCAAGTTGGCACAGCCACCCCTCAAGCTTATGCCCTCTGCACCGAACCCCCTACAGACGGTAGCCTCAGCGACTGGCAATGGTACCCCCAACAATCTGGCACCTATCACGCACTTTATCCCAGAAGTTGGTTTGTCTACTCTGGTGTGTTTCAAGCCGAATTAACCTGCAAGCAGTTCTCACCGATTTGGGCACACAACTACCAGGAAGCCAGTTATCCGATCGCGGTTTTTGAATGGACTGCCCATAATCCCACTGATCAACCAATCACCCTCAGCATCATGCTGACCTGGCAAAACATGGTGGGTTGGTTCACCAATGCCAACAAGTCACCAGATGTCCGGGTGCGAGATGATGGTAGCCCTGTCTATGAGTACCAGCCGCGCTTAGGCGAGAGCCAAGGTAACTTCAATCAGTGGGTAGTGGATCGTCATCGGGTGGGGTGCTTGTTAGATCGTGCAGGTCGAGACCCTAACGCCAACCCGCAGGAAGGAGAGGGGCAGTGGGCGATCGCTTCTCTCGCACCTCCTTACACCTCAGAAGTGTTTTACCACACCCGCTGGAACCCCGTGGGCGACGGAGCTGACGTTTGGCAGACCTTTGCCCAAGATGGTTCTTTGGCAGACTGTAGCGACGAGACTCCAGCGGCAGCAGGAGAGCAAGTCGGTGCAGCGATCGCCATCCGTTTTACTCTTGCGCCTGGTGAGTCTCGGCAGATTCCTTTTGTCTTGGCTTGGGATTTCCCTGTTACCGAATTTGCTGCTGGGGTGGAGTACTACCGCCGCTATACCGATTTCTTTGGGCGCAGTGGGCAAAATGCTTGGTCCATGGTTCGGACAGCGCTCAAGCAGTACGAAGACTGGAACGCCAAAATTCAAGCGTGGCAGCAACCGATTCTAGAGCGAGCCGATTTGCCCGACTGGTTCAAGATGGCCCTGTTTAATGAGCTGTACGACCTCACGGATGGCGGAGCGTTATGGAGTGCGGCAAGCGATCGCGACCCCATTGGCCAGTTTGCGGTTTTGGAATGTATTGACTACCGCTGGTACGAAAGCTTAGATGTGCGGTTGTATGGCTCCTTCGGGCTGCTGATGCTGTGGCCAGAACTAGAAAAATCCGTGATGCGAGCCTTTGCCCGCGCTATTCCTGCTGCTGACGATCGCACTCGTGTGATTGGCTACTACTACACTATTGGTGCAGAAAGCCCAACGGCATTGCGAAAAATTGCCAACGCCACTCCGCACGATTTAGGGGCTCCCAATGAGCATGTCTGGGAGAAAACCAACTACACCAGCTACCAAGACTGCAACCTCTGGAAAGACCTGCCCTCCGATTTTGTCTTGCAGGTTTACCGGGATTACCTGCTAACCGGAGCCAAGGATATTCAGTTCTTAGAAGAATGCTGGCCCTCAGTTGTGGCTGCCTTGGCTTATCTCAAAACCTTTGACCTCGATGGCGATGGCATCCCGGAAAACTCCGGTGCTCCCGACCAAACCTTTGATGATTGGCGACTACAGGGAATTAGTGCTTACTGCGGTGCTTTGTGGATTGCTGCCCTGGAAGCCGCGATCGCGATTGGCCAGATTTTGATTAATCAGCACACAGCTACCTCTGATGCAGAGATTGAAGCGGCGATCGCAACTTATCAAACTTGGCTGGTTCAAGCACGTCCCCTCTACCAAGCCAAACTCTGGAATGGTCAATACTACCGCCTCGACAGTGAAAGTGGCTCGGATGTAGTGATGGCCGACCAGCTCTGCGGCCAATTCTACGCGCGGTTGCTCAGCTTGCCAGATGTCGTCCCTCTAGACTGCACCCAGTCAGCCTTAAACACCGTCTACGAAGCCTGCTTCTTGAAGTTCTTTGAGGGGAAATTTGGAGCGGCCAATGGAGTCAAACCCGATGGCTCACCAGAAAATCCTCAAGCCACCCATCCGTTAGAAGTTTGGACTGGAATTAACTTCGGACTCGCTGCTTTTTTGCTACAGATGGAGAGGAAGGCTGAAGCATTCCAACTGACCGAGGCAGTAGTCCAGCAAATCTATACTCACGGTTTGCAATTCCGCACACCCGAAGCCATCACTGCGAATGGTACCTTCCGAGCTAGCCATTATTTGCGGGCAATGGCGATTTGGGCGATCTATGGCGTGTTGACTGGATTCGATACAGAGTCCTAGTTAGGACAATCCGTAGATTGTTTAAATTTGCGCTATTTCCCCCGTTATTTGGGGATAGCTTTAGTATGAATGCTTCATTTAATGGTGCAGGAGTTTACCCTACCCTCCCGCACCGTTTACCTTTTCGTCATTGGCAGTAGGGGCGTCGTGGGTGAAATGAAAAAGTTTTCGTTCTATATCGCTTTTCTCTGTGGCTTATTTCTGTTTTTAGGAGTAGGTCTAGTCCAGGCTTACGAACCCAATGTCAGCACCAATGCAGCGATCGCACCCAACTCCACACTCGTAACGAGCGATCCAGCCACTATCCAACTCCTGGTCGAGCCAACCATAAATCAGGCTTTGGATCAGGCCGTAGGAAATGCTGAAAGCTTGGTTGACTCCAAACCCTTCGCGATCGCCGCAGCGGACGAGTCCTCCAAAGATGCAGACGAAGCATCAGACCTACCCGATCTGCAACCCTTCGATAAAGTCATTAAGAAAACTCAAAAAATCAGCGGGCTGTTTACCCTCTATCGCAACAAAGAGACAGGTAAACTCTACGCTGAAATCAAGCCAGGACAGTTGAACCAAAACTTCTTGGCCACCATGACTTTAGAATCTGGAATCGGGGAAAGCGGGCTCTACAGTGGTTTGCCCACCGGAGACTTTCTTTTTCAGTTTCGCCGAGTCAATCAGAACATTCATTTCGTGGTGCCCAACACCTATTTCCGCACCCGCGCTGGTGATCCACTCCAACGATCCCTTGACCGATCCTTTAGTGATTCTGTCCTCGCGTCCCTACCGATCAAAAGTATCCATCCCAAACGCAAGACAGTCTTGGTCGATTTAGGTCCCCTCCTACTCAATGACTTTGCCAGCCTCTCTCCAGTTGTAAGCTGGATGCTAGAAAGCCCCTACAGCATTGATTCCAATAAGTCTTACTTCGGTCCAGCTAAGGCGTTTCCGTTCAATGTGGAAATCGAGTCAGTGTATGGCTTTTCTGGCGGAGGCGGAGAGGGTGCTCCCTCCTATATCAATGCGTTACCTGACAGCCGCGCCTTGACCTTACGAGTTCATTACAGCTTCTCGGAGTTGCCCAAAAACAATCCCTATCGACCTCGGATTGCAGACGATCGCGTGGGTTACTTCATCACGGCCTATCAAGATTTTTCGGATGACAACCGCCGAGAACCGTTCGTCCGCTACATCAACCGCTGGGACTTACAGAAACAAGACCCAGATGCAGCTCTGTCACCTCCCAAGCAACCGATTGTCTTCTGGATTGAGAACACAGTGCCGCTGGAGTACCGCGAGGCAGTCCAAGAAGGCGTACTGATGTGGAATCGGGCCTTTGAGAAAATTGGCTTCCTGAATGCGATCGAAGTCAAGCAGATGCCTGACAACGCCACTTGGGACCCTGCGGACATTCGCTATAACACGATTCGCTGGTTCAACTCCTTCGACAGCGCCTTCGCGATGGGGCCTTCTCGCGTCAATCCCCTCACAGGCGAAATTCTCGACGCTGACATTATTGTCGATGGCAACTTCATTCGCTATCTCAAGCAAGGTTTTCAGGCCTTGGTGTCCCAAAGCCAACCTTCCGGGCAGCCCTCTAGTCAGCCTTCTGGCCCAGCCACTGCCAAAAACTTGTGTGCGCTAGGCGGAGTGCAGCCTCGTTATTTGCGGGCCATGCAATCTGACTCTGCGATCGCTCAGCCTGCCATTCCCCCTGCGGTGGCTCGGATCGTGCAGCAAACCCACGAGCAAGATGCTTGTTATGGCATGGAGCTAGCTCACCAATTTGCGGCTGGGCACCTCTCCCTCTCCTTGTTGCAGAATGCTATGCCCAGCGGGGCAGAAATGCAGAAATATATCCATCAGTTCATGCGAGAGCTGATTGCTCATGAAGTCGGGCATACATTGGGGTTGCGGCATAATTTCCACGGCAGCACAATGGTTCCGCCCCAAGACCTCAATAATACTAAACTCACCCAATCTCAGGGCCTAGTTGCCTCGGTGATGGACTACAACGCTGCTAACCTAGCTCCTCAAGGCGGCAAGCAGGGCGACTATTTTACTGAGGTGGTCGGTCCCTACGATGAGTGGGCGATCGAGTACGGTTACAAGCCGATTGTCGCGACGGTACCGCAGGCAGAAATTCGGGGATTACAAGCGATCGCCCAACGCGCTCCGCAAGCTCACCTAGCCTATGCCACCGACGAAGACGTCATCGCAGGTCTCGATCCAGAGGTAAACGCCTTTGATTTGAGTGGCGATGTTTTGCTCTACTCACAATGGCAGATGGACAACGCTCGTGAAATGTGGAAACGGCTCGACAAGCGTTATCCCGTAGCAGGAGAAAGCTATAGCGAAGTTCGGGACGTTTTCGACACTATCTTTTTCTACTACTTGGGCTATGCCCTCAATGCCAACAACTTCATTGGTGGTCAATCCTTAAGTCGTTACCACGGGGGAGATGCTGCTGGCCGTCTACCGTTAGAACCGATTCCGGTGGAAAAACAGCGGCAAGCCTTGGCCCTGGTCCAGAAATATGTGTTCAATGAAGAGTCCTTCCAGTTCTCGCCCCGACTCCTCAACAAGTTAGCGCCCTCACGCTGGAACCATTGGGGCACCAACGTTCCAGTGTTTAATCTGGATTATCCCATTCACGATCGCGTCTTGTTTCTCCAAAGCATTGTGCTGCGAGATCTCCTCTCTGCCGATCGCCTCAGCCGACTGCAAGACACAGAGCTCAAAACCGAACCTGGAAAAGCTTTAACGCTGCCAGAACTATTTGACACCCTTCAAACCAGCATTTGGCAAGGAGTGGTGCGGCCTAGTGACCAGCCGATGAAATTCTCCAGCCTCAATCGCGCCCTGCAACGCGAACATCTGAATCTCTTAACTGCGATGGTGCTGCGAAAGCGGGAAGCCCCAGAAGATGCCCGAACCCTAGCCTGGTATGAGCTACGACAATTACATGGCTCACTGAGCGATACCTTACGCAAACAAGGCCGCAAGCTAGACACATACACCAAAGCTCACTTAGAGGAAACTCGCGATCGCATTGCTAAAACCCTAGAAGCTCAATTGCAAACTAACTGAGTGCTTGTCCTCCGTAAGCATGACAGCTCCCCTCAATTTATACTGAACCTGAGAAGGGGAGCACGTTAGCCTTTCGAGACAGGATTTGTCCGGAGTCTTGGCGCATCTTTAGAAATATCTATTGGCTCAAGTTCGTGTCACGACACTTCATGGGCTGACATGGAATGACGAATTCAAGAGAAGACCATGTTTGCAGACTCCAAGCCAACTGCACTCCTAGACAAAAACAAATTCCCCGAGCAAGACTCCCCACTCGATATTGCGGGTGCCTTTGATCCATTTCTCAGCTTTGGAGCCATTGATGGCGATGCTGAAAGCTGGACGGAGCTACTTGCTTACTCTTGGGGCGTTGATTGGAATGCTTCAGATTCTATTAACGATGAATCAGCTGGTGTGTAAGTACACTCAATCGCAGCAACGCCAGAAACCATCACTCAGGCTTTAAGGCAGCCTCAACCAAGATTCACCCACAATTGCAAATTAAATACTTTCTAGCGATCGCCCTTTGTCATCCCCCTAGACAAAGCGGCGATTATTTTTTACTGCGAGGTTGGGCATACTGAATCTTGGACTCTGAGCCTTTATCTGTGGGCCAAGCCTTCCAGACGAGAGCAATTTCTGCAATTTTTTACTCTTCAGGAACAGTATAAATTTATACTTCGTCTATTCCTGTATAAGAGAGATTTCCCTTCCCTTCGTTCAGGTTTCAGGCTTCGTTCCCGCTGCAATTCGCGATCGCTAGAGCATCACCCATTCTTAAGCTTCCCCAGACAACTATGAAGAAATTATTGTATTCGGGCCTGATCATTGTCTGCCTCGCCACCGTGACAATGCCTGCAATGGCTAAAGGCAAACCCCAGAAGCAGCAGAAGCCGCAAAAAACAGAGAAAATTTCCGAGCAGTCTAGCTCAACCGATCCAAATCTTCAGCCAATTTGTCAACAAAGCCCTTTAGGCACTGAGAGTAAGGCTGCTAACCTACGTTCTAACAAGGGTGGAAAACTGCGCGGTCAAGCGCGGGCTCAGTATGTGCATCAACTCAACCAAGCTAAAAAGCAGCAGCGCTTAGCAGGGCAAGTGCCAAATGCCTGCACAGGTCTACCGCAGCTACCCTCCAGTTCTACAACTGTGCCCTCAACGACTACAACTTCCACCAGTCAAACTTCTACTTCAGTTGAGATCAACACCGTAAAGTAAGCGTTTACGAAACCTAGGCCTCTGCTCAGACCTTGCCTTGCCAGGTAACGCTAATTTCGATTTACCAGATCTGCATCTTGATCAAACAACCTCTGGCCTCCGGGTTGGAGGTTGTCTCCTACTTGGGATAGGGATCAAGGGCTCAATATCCGCCATTCAAGAAATTTGTTGTTAGACTCGTGCTAGCAGCTGGTAGCTACACAACTGATTTAGTAAGCACATTGACTAATCTCTTACCCTCCAAGTATCCAACTGACTGCCATTTCTTTACAGCAGATGAACTTCTTCTCAACACGCTGCGAAAGCTGAGAATTTTCTAGAACTGCTGGCTCCATGTCTGTTTCTACGCATTGAGCGTCTATGAATTGAGCAGAATCAGACACTTGAGGCACTTGGGGTATTTGAGTCAGCCAAGGCGAGCTAGATGAGCTACCTCATTTGTGTTCAACGGGAGGTTGGATATGGGGCTCGCAACGATTAACCCAGCCACGGGAGAGACGCTCAAGACATTTGAACCCCTTACAGACGCAGAACTAGAAGCTAAACTTCAGCAAGCAGACCAAGCCTTTCAGCAGTATCGAAAAACTGCGATCGCGCAACGGGCGGAGTGGATGCAGGCCGCCGCGCAGATTCTCGAGACAAACAAAGAGCACTTCGGCAAAATCATGACCCTGGAAATGGGCAAAACTCTTAAGTCAGCGATCGCTGAAGTAGAGAAATGCGCTTGGGTCTGTCGCTACTACGCAGAAAACGCCGCAGAGTTTTTGGCGGATGTGCCAGCCCAAACTGATGCCAGTCAGAGTTTTGTGCGCTACCAGCCCATTGGAGCAGTGCTAGCAGTGATGCCGTGGAACTTTCCCTTTTGGCAAGTCTTCCGTTTTGCCGCACCTGCTCTGATGGTCGGAAATGTTGGCTTGCTTAAACATGCCTCAAACGTGCCGCAGTGCGCCTTAGCCATCCAAGACGTTTTTGATAAAGCTGGTTTTCCGCCTGGAGTATTCCAAACGCTGCTGATCGGCTCGGATCGCGTGGCAGCTCTAGTTGCCGACGACCGCGTCAAAGCAGCCGCCCTAACGGGAAGCGAACATGCAGGCGCTAGTCTCGCCTCTGCTTGTGGCAAGCAAATCAAAAAAACGGTATTGGAGTTGGGTGGCAGTGACCCATTTATTGTCTTAGGGAGTGCGGATCTAGAAGCAGCAGTAACCACCGCTGTAACTGCGCGTCTTATGAACAACGGCCAATCTTGCATTGCTGGCAAGCGCTTTATTATTGCTGAGGCGATCGCCGATCAGTTTGAGCGCCGCTTAGTCGAGCAGTATCAGGCGCTGAAAGTGGGCGACCCAATGAATCTCGACACCGATATTGGTCCCTTAGCCACCCCTGACATCCTGCAAGATTTAGACCATCAGGTGCAGGCTTGCCTAGAAAAAGGTGCAAGAGCGCCAGTGGGTGGGCATCCTATAAAAGAGCGCCCTGGTAATTTCTACGCTCCCACAATTCTCACCGACTTTCCTCCTGGTACCCCTGCCGACCAAGAAGAATTTTTTGGTCCGGTGGCACTGCTATTTCGGGTGAAAGATATCGATGAAGCGATTCGCCTCGCTAACAGCACTTCATTTGGCTTGGGAGCCAGTGCTTGGACCCAAGTCGCAGACGAAGCCAGCCGCCTGATCGAAGAACTAGACGCGGGTGCTGTATTTATTAACGGGCTTGTCAAATCCGATCCGCGCCTGCCCTTTGGTGGCATTAAGCGATCGGGATATGGGCGAGAGTTAGGCATTCAGGGCATTCATGAATTCGTCAATATCAAAACCGTTTGGGTGAAATGACATGGGTGAAACGACAGGTCAAATCAACACTGCTGAACTGTTGGTTAAGTGCCTAGAAAATGAGGGAGTTCGCTACGTTTTTGGCTTACCTGGAGAGGAAAACCTCCACATGCTGGAAGCCTTAAGCCATTCCTCAATTCAGTTCATCACCACTCGTCACGAGCAAGGCGCTGCTTTCATGGCAGATGTCTATGGTCGGTTGACGGGGAAAGCGGGAGTTTGCCTCTCCACCCTCGGCCCTGGTGCCACCAACTTAATGACTGGTGTAGCAGATGCCAATCTAGATCGTGCTCCGCTAATTGCTATCACTGGGCAAGTTGGCACCGATCGCATGCACATTGAATCACACCAATACCTCGACTTGGTGGCCATGTTTGCGCCTGTAACCAAGTGGAACGCCCAAATTGTTCGCCCTAGCAATACTCCAGAAATCGTCCGCAAAGCGTTCAAGATCGCTGAAAGCGAGAAACCAGGTGCCGTTCACATCGATTTCCCAGAAAATATTGCCGCCATGACGGCTCCAGGGCAACCCCTGTCCAAGTGCTCGATGGAGAAAGTCTACGCTTCATTCCACAGCATTGAGCAAGCAGCATTGGCGATCGCTAATGCTAAAAACCCGATCATTCTGGTAGGTAACGGAGCAATTCGGGCGCATGCTAGCGAAACCTTGACTAAGTTCGCTACAGAACTCAACATTCCTGTGGCGAATACCTTTATGGGCAAAGGGGTGATTCCTTACACCCATCCTTTAGCTTTGTGGTCAGTGGGTTTGCAATTGCGCGACTACATCAGTTGTGGCTTCGATCGCGCTGACTTAGTAATTGCGATTGGTTACGACTTAATCGAATATTCACCCAAGAAGTGGAACCCCAACGGCACGATTCCGATTGTGCATATTGGCGAAACCACCGCAGAAGTTGATAGCAGCTATATGCCGATCGCCGATGTCGTGGGAGATATTTCTGATTCTCTAGAAGAAATATTGAAGCGCTCTAACCGCCAAGGCCAGCCAGAGCCTTATGCCATTAGCTTACGGGCAGACATTCAAGCTGACTACGAGCAGTATGCCAAGGATGACGGTTTCCCCATTAAACCCCAGAAGCTAGTCTACGACCTACGGCAAGTCATGGGGCCAGAGGACGTGGTGATCTCTGATGTGGGTGCACACAAAATGTGGATGGCGCGACACTACCACTGCGATCGCCCCAACACCTGCATTATCTCCAATGGGTTTGCGGCGATGGGCATTGCCATACCAGGGGCGATCGCGGCTAAGCTGGTGCACCCAGACCGTAAGGTAGTCGCGGTAACTGGAGATGGTGGTTTTATGATGAACTGCCAAGAGCTAGAAACCGCGCTACGAGTCGGCACCGCTTTCGTCACCATCATCTTTAACGACGGTGGCTATGGCTTAATCGAATGGAAACAACAGAACTACTACGGCCATTCTGCCTTTGTTAAATTCACCAATCCTGACTTTGTGAAGCTGGCTGAAAGCATGGGCTTGAAAGGCTACCGAGTTGAATCTGCAACCGATTTGATTCCTACTTTGAAAACGGCCTTAGCTCAGGATGTCCCAGCCGTGATCGATTGCCCAGTGGACTACAGCGAAAATCTGCGCTTTACCCAAAAAGCTGGAGATCTAAGCTGTGCGATGTAGTTGGCGACTTGGGCGGGTTCTGGCGGCGCTGCTTGAGCTTCTGCCAGAGCATCACCACCAGTTCTTTTTCTCGGGGGGCGAGGTCTGTCATCTCGCGCCCCCAAAACTTAGTCACCTCATCCTGGTTAATATTGTCTCGTTTGGGAGCGCCACTTGTAGCCATAAGTTATGCTCCGTGAAAAGCTACAACAACGGACTGAGTTAATCTCTTTGATATTTAATAAAGATTTAATTAATTTTGCTGTGAGACACATCACAATCAAAAGAATTTTGTACTTTTCTATCTAAAAGAAATATAGAAATCCTAAATGATTTATCAATTTGCTGGGTTGCGAGAGACGCACCCCACTTAGGATTGCTAGACCTAAACAAGAAAATAATCCGCTGCTTTTATTGCGCTCCTAAAAAAAGCAATATCAAGATTACCAGCCGAACTTTGATAAGCAAATTTACTCATTAGAAAACACAAAGTAAGCAGAAGATTCAGACTTGTGAATCCGAGCCATTTCATAAATCTGGCAAACCAGAATAGGGAATTGCACCCGCTACAGCTGAGGTAATTGATAGCAAGTCATTAAAAGCTGGGACGATGTACGAAATCACTTTCGTCTGGACTGAGTCAGGTCAGACCAAAACTCAAACGCTGCATCCCTTTCAACCCACCAAAAATGCGGGTGTTTTCCGGGTTGGGCGTGATCCAGAGCGCTGTGATTGGATCCTACCGCACCCGACCGTCTCCGGTTTGCATGTTGAGATTTTCTGGCAACCGCACCAGCAGCACTATTATTTGCGCAATCTGCGAGATCAAAATCCTCCTGTAATTGATGGTTTGCCTTTGATGCAGGGCGAGGCAGCGCTCAAGGTAGGTAGCCAGATTAGGTTAGGCCAAGTAGATCTGACCGTTACTGCGATCGCGCCAATTATGGCTACGCTGCTTCTAGAACCCCAGTTTTTTGCTACTCCTATGACTCCTGCTCTTACTCCTGTTCACACTCCTGCTCCCAGTCCACTGCTCGCTGTGGTTCCAGTAGCTAGTGCTGTCTACGGCCTCAAGTGCCCCAAATGCCACCAAGTTTTGGCCTATGAGCATGTAGCGGCAGGGTGTCATTGGTGTGGGGCTTCCTTAGCAGCGGCAGTCAGTGTCATACTGTCGCCAACGTAGCCATCAGGTGATAGGAGTTGCCCATGATGGGGGCTGCACCATTCCAAATTCAATTGAGCTGGGAAGAACCTGTTACCGGGGAGCGGCGATCGCCAGTTTTGACGGTGCCGATCGCTCTGGGACGAGAATTTTCTCACATGCCCGCTCTGATGGGAGAACAACGAGTTTGCCGAGTTGTTCTAGCCAGTGACGATATTTCCCGCTTCCATGCCTTGATCACCTTCGAGCCAGATGGCTTAGTCGTGACCGATCAAAGCAGCATTAATGGCACGCTAGTCAACGGAGTGCTGCATCATCGCAGTTTCTTAGCCAACGGCGACACGATCCAGATTGGTCCCTATGCGATCGCCATTTCCTTCGCCGTCACTCCTCCGGCACCTGCCGCATCTCCTTCAACTCCACCTTCTCTGGCGGCAACTCAGTTACCTGATCCTCGTTTTGCCGTCACAGAGTTACCGAGTCCCGACGAGGTCAATCTAACTGATGCATCTTTTCCACCCGCTCTGTTTCAAAATCAGCAAGTCTCAGTACAAGATTTGTTTGCCACAGGGTTACCCGTTCAAGAAACTGACTACGCTGCGATCGGAGCAGGGTTAGGTAGCTTTTGCTGGGTTGATTTGTTGCGAATTTGTGGAGTCCACACAGCGCAAATTATTGCTTTAGGCATGGAGCCTCAGCCCCATGCTCGCTATCAACGTCTCTGCCTCAACTCTCAGATTCCCTCGCATGAACGGTTACGCTCCAACTCTGATTCTTGTCCGGATAATATTTGGGGCTGGCCCAGTTATGCGTTGCGGGAAGCTTGGCACGACTTAAGCAAAGGCAGACCTCTTGCAGCACTGAAATATCTGTGGCAGGTATTTGCTGAGCCAACCTTTGCTGAAACCTATACCCCACGGGCTAGCAATGTCTTTGCATCTCTCGATCGCGAAGCTAAACGGATCGGTTGGGAGCAAATGTTTCTCTACGGGCGGGTGCGGGGAATTCGCAAAACCAATGATGGACGGTACGCGATCGCCTATTCTCGCTCAACCTCGCAGCAACGCGATCATGCCTTCCTAGTGGCCCGCTATGTGCAACTTGCCACCGGATACCCTGCGATTCAGTTTTTGCCTGACTTGCAAGCTTATCGCGAGCAAACGAAAGACTTTAAATCGGTGGTGAATGCTTACGAAAATCACGACCATGTGTATGAACACTTGGAACGGCAGGGGGGCACTGTATTGATTCGAGGGCGGGGGATTGTAGCCTCGCGGATTGTGCAGCGGCTCTACGAAGCTCGGCAAAAAAATCCTCACATTGCGGTTTTGCATTTGATGCGATCGCCCAAACCGCAAGGCAACAAGTTTGGCTTCGGCCAACGCCACGTCGAAAATCATTACGAATTTCAACCGTTCAATTGGCCGAAAGCTTGCTGGAGCGGGGAGTTGCGAACCATGCTAGAGCAAGCCGATCCGCAACAGCGGCAGAGTCTTTTAGCAGTTTGGGGTGGCACGACTACAGCCGATCGCGGAGATTGGCGACGCATGGTAGAAGAGGGGCTGAGTCAAGGTTGGTATCAAATTACTTTTGGGGAAGTCGAGCGGGTAGAACAGGATGCTCGCGATCGCCCTGTGACCTACATTCAAGAACAAAACTTGAAGGGGCAGATGCGCCTGGAAGCAGATTTTGTCATTGATGCAACAGGTTTAGAAGCAAAGGTCAAAACAAACCCACTTCTAGATGATTTGGTGACGCAGTACAGTTTGCCGCTCAATCCGTTAGGTCGCTTGAGTGTAGCTAATGATTTTGAGCTGGTAGAAATGCGGAATGGTCGAGGGCGCATGTATGCAGCGGGAGCTATGACGCTAGGTGGCCCCTATGCAGCGGTCGATAGTTTCTTGGGCTTACAATATGCGGCTCTTTGCGCAGTGGCAGACTTAGCAAAAATGCGCGCTCCTAGTTTGCAACGCTTACACCCTGTGCGATCGCTGAATCAGTGGTTCAAGTGGGTGATTGGGCAACCTCCCTCTTAACAGCCACCTAGTTGAATAGCTCCGGAAGCGAATCTTTGAGGAGGGCGATCGTCCCTTCGGCAATGAACTGTACGGCGATCGCCAAAATGAAAAATCCTAAAACGCGGTTGAAAGCGCCCACGCCACTCTTACCTAAACGAGCCATGACGCGATCGCCTACGGAAAGGCAAAAGTAGATCATGCCACCTAGTAGCAGAATTCCGATCAGAGCGCCTAAATGGTCCAGCAAATGGCTTGATCTCGCTGACAAACCCATCACTACACCAATCGCACCCGGACCGCTCAACATGGGCACAGCCATTGGCGTGAAGGAAATATCTTCTTTTTCTGCAACTTCCTCTCGTTCTGGGGGAGTGAGCCTGGGTCGTACAGTCACCATTTCCCAAGCCGTGTGTGCGATTAGCAAGCCCCCCGCAATTCGTAAGACTCCTAAGGAAAGATCAAAAAATTCTAAAATCAGCCTGCCCGCTAGAAAAAAGATAATCAAGACGCAAATCACATTCAATGAGGTTTTCCGAGCCTGCGCCTGACGATAAGCTTTGGAATCTAAAGCGGTTAAGCTATAGAACAAAGGTACCGCCCCAACGGGGTTGGCAATGGGGAGTAGAGCCAGAAAAGTAGCGGTGACTTCAGCTAGAAGTTGCTGCATGAAACTCGATATGCTCAGCCATAGCAGATTAGATTCAACAGTTCTGTAATATCCTTTACCTACTAGTTTTTCATCAACCTAGTGGCTGAGGTCCTCAAGTTGAGGGTAAAAGTATGACACCTACCTTATTTGGACGCTGGCAAACTCGGTTATTTCTTTTCGCCACAGTCGGTGTTCTGGTGACTCTGCCGTTTGGGCTTGGCTACATTGGCCCTGGTGCGAGTGCCCAGTTTTTCTGGGTGCTGCTCTATGCAGCGCTGTTTGGGCTAGGGTGGGATGCCTTATACACCTACTTGCAAAAGTTACGTTGGGACCGCGACTGGCCGGGAGCCTTGCAACTGTTAGCGGGGCTATGGGAAGCGGTGTTTATTGTGTTGCTCCTAAAGACAGTGGGTTTATTTGGCATTAATCGCAACTTATCCATGTCCGGTTTTTTGTGGCACTACAGCTCAATTTGGCTCGCGATTTATCTAGCGGCTCACAGTTTGATGCGAGTTCTGTTTCCGCGATCGCGCTTCCGGGGCGGGCAGTGGTTATTCTGAGCGCTGTTCTCAGCAGATCCGGGCAACATGCGCCAGAATAGGATTCTTTGTCAGTGACACGACTATGCGTACGCGCGATCGCCATCGTTCCGGGTCTCGTCCTCAACCCCTAAGGCCCTGTAGCTGGCCCATTGAACAACTGCCAGGTCTAAACCAAGAAGACCAAACTCGCTTACAAGGCCACGGCATTCACACTACTCAACAGCTATTGCAACAAGCTGCTACACCCGCTCAGAAACAGCACCTAGCGGCTCAACTGCAAATCCATATTCAGCATGTCAACAAATGGGTGGCTTTAGCTGACCTGGCAAAAATTCCCAATGTGGGCTGTCAATACTGCGGTCTGTTGCTGCATGCAGGCATCGCCTCTTGCGCTCAACTGGCTCAAACCCCTTTGCATCGCCTACACCCCCAAATTATGCGGCTGCAAGTTGCCATGATGCGGCGACCTGATTTGTGCCCTCCTGTGGAAGCAGTGGCGATCTGGATGCAACAGGCGCGATCGCTCACAGCTAGCTCTATTCTGACAACAGGATCTAAATAGCTAGCAGGGCATGAAGTTAATAACAGGCACAACTAAACTTTTGGGTGTGATTGGAGACCCAATCCAGCATTCTCTCTCACCCGTGATGCACAATGCGGCGATCGCTGCACTGGGTTTGGATTACGTTTACGTAGCTCTGCCTGTAGCGCCATCAGATCTAGCCACCGCGATCGCTGGATTTGCTGCCATTGACCTACGCGGATTCAGTATCACGATTCCGCACAAACAAGCCATCATTCCCCTGTTGAATCAGGTGTCGGACGTGGCTCAAGCGATTGGGGCCGTGAACACGGTTTGGTGCACAGAGCAAGGCTGGAGCGGCACGAATACAGATGTGATTGGTTTTCTGGCTCCCCTCAAAACCTTCGATCGCGATTGGAGCCAAACAACGGCGGTGATTTTAGGCAATGGTGGTGCGGCGCGGGCAGTCGTAGCAGGGTGTGCTCAGTTGGGTTGCGCGGCGGTGAAGGTCGTGGGGCGCGATCGCCAAAAGTTAGCGGCGTTTCAACAAAGTTGGGTTACTTCTCCAATTCCAGTTGAGCTTTCGATTCATACTTGGGACGAGTTGCCGAGTCTTTTGCCTGACGCAGGTTTGATTGTGAACAGTACGCCGATTGGCATGCATCCCCATGATCAAGCGTCGCCATTGGAGGATGCGATCGCAACTCAGATTGTTCAAGGGTCGATCGCTTATGACTTGATCTATACGCCGAGTCCCACGCAGTTTTTACGGCAGGCTCAACAGCAAGGAGCGATCGCGATCGATGGGTTGGAAATGCTGGTGCAGCAGGGGGCAGCGGCGCTGGAGATTTGGATAGGGCAGTCGGCTCCGGGGGAGGTGATGCGGCAAGCGCTGCGGGATTATTTGGGCTTGTAGGTTACTAAAACCGAATTCTTAGGGGCGCTTGCCTCCAAACCCCCGCTGAGGGACGGTTGCGTCCCCCAGACCCCCTCCAAAAAGTTAACTTATGCATTAGGCCAGCGCCAGTTGTAGCGGTTCCAGCGGTAGATGCCTTGGATTTCGTATTCCATGCCGCTGTCGAAGCGAATCAAGCAACTGGTGTAGGCTTGGCCGTTGTCATCTTTTTCAGCGATGCCAATAACGGTGCAAGGAAACCATTCTGGGGCGCAGGGGCCTGCTTCTTGGACCCATTCCCAGAGGCTATTGCAAACTTCAATGCGATCGCCCACTTTGACCTTTAAGGTTTCGCAATTGTCTAGCTCGGCGTAGGCCGCAACGTGCCTAGGTTGAACTCGATTAAGCCACTGCGGGCCGTACAATTCACGAATAAATTGCATTGAGGCGGAGTTGCGATTGTGTAGCCAATCGTTGAGTAGCTTAATTTTCCAGGGATGGTTTTGTTGCTCTTGCTCTCTGACAAATTCGAGCAGAGTGCGTCGTTGTTCACCGGTCAGTTCATCCAGCGGATTCCCTTCACTGTGATCATCGCCATTGTTACTTTGGCGCTGTAAACGCTCTAATTCCACTACCAGGCCCAGCAGAATTTGCTTTTGTTGCTCATTGAGCGGGTAGTTGACGGCATCACATCGGCTAAATGCTGCTTGTAGGACCGCTTCAATCTCAGCTTTGGTCATGGCAGATGGTAGCTAAAGTGGATGAACCAACCTCAAAACCAATCTCTATTTCTACATCACTCCGCGCTGATCAATCAGCTTTACTATCAAATTGCCAAAATTTTGGGAGTCATCTTCGGCGTTTTTGATGAGCTTTTAGGAGTTGAACTTCGCACCAATCATTAATAAAAATATTAACTTTTTACAGCGAAGATTAAATTTCTATTATTACAGAAGGGCTCAGCGAAGCAGGCTCAGTGAACTGAAAAGGTTTAGAGCCAATTCACGCTAAGCTGAGTTTAGGCTGCTTTACAATCAGCTCACCTAGTCGTTATTGAGTCATTACAGTGAAGTTTATGCGCTTTCGGGCCTTTGCTGTCCTTGTGATTGCTTGCCTATTCTCGGTAGGCAGTTGGCTGGTGAGTCCTGCTGCGATCGCACTCACCCAAATTAAGTTGTTTGACATTTCTTATCACGAATGTCCAGCGGAGCTAGCCGAGGGAACTGTCACGAGTGGCGGTGCAGCCATGCCCGCTAACTGCTTTCTGGTAACTGGCAAAGCTCAAAACGATTCCGGCAAGCCTGTGATTAATGCAGATATCTTTGGCCGCATTTACGATGCCAATAATGATCTAGTCATGCAAAATCGTACCCGGTTGGGTTCTATTGATGAGTTACCACCGGGTGTCAGCGATTTTCAATTGAGAATTACTGTTCCAGCCAGCCAACCTACTCCTTTAAAGCTAAAGCAGTTCAAGGCAGCAGGTTTTACTGGCAAGGTCCGTCGTTAGTTGAGCGACTGAGGCAACTTGCTTTAACGACAGGCAGCTCTAATTCCACTTTTAGATCCCGTAGGAACCCTGCTGCAAGCTGCTGAAAATTTGAGCCAAAAATTGCAGCAGGAAAATAGCCAAAATGGGGGAGAAATCCATGCCACCCAAGGGAGGGATAAAAGAGCGGAATAAGTTGAGGTAAGGATCAGTTAACTGGCTCACGATGGAGAACGGTGGATCAGACCAGCTAATGTTAGGAAACCAGCTTAAAAGAATCCGGAAAATCAACAGAACCACATAGATATTCAAGAAAGTAGCAAAGGTATCAGTCAGCAGCGCTACTGAGGAATTCATAAATAATCTGGCTTCCTTCTAGAAGAGATACAAGCAATCTAGGCTTGAATTTACTTTAACGAATATCAGTGCCTTCGAGATTGGTCAAGCAGAAGTTACACCTTGGGAAGTATTACAGCTTGTCGCTTGAGTTGGCAGGACAACTATTTGAAACTTTTGGTTTGACACGCTTCGGTTAGCGATCGCGCTGGGCCTGCTCTTCCCAACCCACGACCTCGCGTTCTTCTGGTCTGCCGTTTACGGTGCTGAGTTGCTCGCGCACATCATCAATGGCTTCATTAAGTTGGGCAATTTTGTCTTCTAAGCCACGGCGGGACGCTTCAATACTCTGCTCGGTGGGAGGCTTGAGATTGCGTTTTTTACCTTTACCGCTCAAAGCGTCATCACCGGGAAGCGACTCTTGCAAGCGATTGGAAGTCAGGAGGGTGCCTAGAATACCACCCACAATGCCGCCAAAGAGGGCTCCTGCGATAAAGCCGCCTGTGAAACCGTCTCGATTGCTCATCTCGTACTGTCCTGCTTTAGTGTTCAGCTTAGCGTAACTACTACGAATTCATGGAGTAGGGGCAGCCCTAAGTGCCAAAGGTGCGATCGCCCGCATCTCCTAGCCCTGGCACAATAAAGCCGTGGCTATTCGTCCCTTCATCAATGGCAGCCGCGTAGATCGTCAAGCTGGGATAGGCGGTGCTCAGCTTTTGTAAAGCTGGAGGAGCCGTCACTACAGAAATAATGCGGGTGAAGGCTGGATCAATTCCTCGGCGGGTCAATTCTGCCATTGTTGACATAATGGTGCCACCCGTTGCCAACATCGGTTCACTAATTAAGACATGGGTTTCGGGTGGGAATACTTCTGGCAACTTGTTGAGATAGCAACTGGCTTCTAGGGTAGTTTCATCTCGCACAAAACCCAAATGATAAATTGAGGCCAAGGGCAACAGAGCTTGCGCTCCATCTAATAGTGCTAAACCTGCCCGCAAAATCGGCACTACCACAACCGGTACTTCTGGATTTACAAACGTGGCAGCACAGGGACTGAGAGGAGTTTCCACCGTGGTTTCTACGGTAGGCAACCAGTCCCGGATGGCTTCGTAAGTTAGCCAGCGCCCTAACTCAGTCATGGCACTGCGAAAGAGAGCGGGGGGAGTCGAAATGTCACGGGCTACAGCGAGCCAGTGCTTAATTAAAGGATGGGGCGGAACATAAACTCGCAGTTGCAAAGCCATAGCCAGAAGTTAAAGAGGTAGAAATTGCCAGGTCTCAAGCGTTCACTATGATACTCCTTTCCCCTCTGCATAGATGCGAACCACTAAGGGCACTTCATCGGATTCTGATGCAATCGCCACCGGAAATTCATCATACTTGTTGCAACTCATTTTCATTAGTGATTGACAATCATTTTCAATAAGATTATATTAGCTTCAAGTGTTCTCCTCTCTAAGGATCGGCAGGTGGGATCGGTTAGCGGCAGCAGACTGGTCCCCTCTTTTTTGGTTATATTTTCGTTATCAATTAGCGATCGCCCCGATTGATCACTGCTGATCACGGCCATGATTGCCGTTATGGTGATCGCCGTTATAGATATACAGACTCAGATACACTGAACAGAGGAGCGGGTGGACTGGCAAAGGTGAGTTGCGATCGCCAACTCGTTGTTTTAGTCCTGATTACCTGCTTCCTGCACTGTTCTGCAATCTCCTTGGGTCATGCCTGCTTTCAATACATCTCCCGTTGCTTCTGGTCAAAGTGCCTTTGCTGAGTCCACAGAATTTGATGCCATCGTCATTGGCTCTGGGATTGGCGGTTTAGTAACAGCGACCCAACTCGCGGCTAAAGGAGCCCAAGTATTAGTCTTAGAGCGTTACTTGATTCCTGGGGGGAGCGCTGGCTATTTCGAGCGGGCTGGGTATCGGTTTGATGTGGGAGCCTCGATGATTTTTGGCTTTGGTCAGCAAGGCACTACAAATTTGCTGACGCGAGCCTTGCAAGCGGTGGATATGAGTCTGGAAACGATTCCAGACCCAGTGCAAATTCACTACCACCTACCCGACGGATTAGATCTAAAAGTTCACCGAGACTATGAGAAGTTCTTGCAAGAACTAATTGCCAAGTTTCCCCACGAGCGCGAGGGCATTCGGCAGTTTTACGATGAATGCTGGAAAGTCTTTAACTGTCTCAATGCGATGGATTTGCTGTCGTTGGAAGAACCTCGCTATTTGACGCGCGTGTTTTTTCAGCATCCCTTGGCTTGTTTGGGATTGGTCCAGTATTTGCCCCAAAATGTCGGAAATATTGCCCGCCGCTACATCAAAGATCCGGCGCTGCTGAAATTTATCGACATGGAGTGCTACTGCTGGTCGGTGGTTCCGGCTGATAAAACTCCGATGATCAATGCGGGGATGGTGTTTAGCGATCGCCACTATGGCGGCATCAACTACCCTAAAGGCGGTGTCGGTCAAATTGCCCAAAAATTGGTCGAAGGCTTAGAGAAAGCGGGGAGTCAGATTCAGTACAAAGTCAGAGTCAAGCAAATCCTGATGGAGAATGGCCGAGCTGTAGGAGTAGAACTCGCTTCTGGCAAGGTTTATCGAGCCAAGCGAATCGTCTCTAATGCCACCCGCTGGGACACTTTCGAGCATTTGCTGCCAACCGACAAAATGCCCACTGCTGAGAAGAAGTGGCAACAACGCTATCAAAAATCTCCCAGTTTCCTTAGCTTGCATTTAGGCGTGAAAGCCGAAGCCTTGCCGACTGGTACGGAATGCCATCACATTTTATTGGAAGACTGGCAGCAGATGGAGCAGTCTCAAAGTACAATTTTCGTCTCGATCCCAACTTTACTCGACCCTGACTTAGCGCCTCCAGGTCATCACATCATCCATACCTTTACCCCCAGTTACCTGGAGGAATGGCAAGGACTATCCCCTAGTGACTACGAAGAAAAGAAAGAAGCAGCCGCAGCAACTTTAATACAACGATTAGAGAAGATTTTTCCTGGGTTAGAGCAAGCGTTGGACTACCAAGAAGTCGGCACCCCTCGGACTCATCGTCGCTTCCTAGGGCGGCAAGACGGCACCTATGGCCCTATCCCTAAGCGCAAATTGTTGGGACTGTTGGGTATGCCCTTCAATCGTACTGCGGTGCCAGGGCTGTACTGTGTGGGCGACAGCACTTTTCCGGGGCAAGGACTTAATGCGGTCGCTTTCTCTGGCTTTGCCTGTGCCCATCGAATTGCCGTCGACTTAAAGCTTTAACGCCCTGAATAAAGCTTTGAAATAGGCTAAATGATTAGGATTCCGGGTTTGCTCTAGCTCTCACCGGACTTTTGATATAAAATCCTATCGTAAATTGCTGTCTCTACCAGTGCTGTCATGCAGCATTGGACAGAAGCGATCGCCGATTGAACTGGGCTTGCTACCCGCGATCGCTCCACCAGCCATTCGGAGAGGATTGAACACATGGCCTTTGAACTTCCCCCTTTACCTTACGACTACAACGCGCTAGAACCTTATATCTCAGCGCGCACCCTAGAGTTCCACCACGACAAGCACCACGCAGGTTACGTCGCTAACCTGAACAAGTTCACCCAAGACACTGAGTTGGCGGATAAATCGCTGGAAGAAGTGATCCAGGCCACCTTCAAAAACCCAGACAAAGTCGGTGTATTCAACAACGCGGCTCAAGTCTGGAACCACACCTTCTTTTGGCACAGCCTGAAGCCCAGCGGTGGTGGTTCCCCCAGCGGCGCTCTATCGGACAAAATCAATGCTGACTTTGGCAGCTTCGATAAGTTCGTTGAAGAGTTCAAGAACGCAGCCACAACTCAGTTTGGTAGCGGTTGGGCTTGGTTGGCGCTTGATAACGGCACCCTCAAGGTCACGAAGACCCCCAATGCTGAAAACCCGCTCGCTCACGGCCAAACTCCCCTCTTAACCTTGGATGTTTGGGAGCACGCCTACTACCTCGACTACCAAAACCGTCGTCCTGATTTCATTCAAGCCTTCTTAGAGAATGTGGTGAACTGGGACTTCGTTTCTCAAAACTTGGCAGCAGCGGCTTAAACGACTGGCTCTCAATCGCAGCAGTTGACAGTTTTCTCAGTCATGAGCTGAGCCAAATCAACTGTAACCACACTCAAACAGTCACGTTTTATTTCGTGGCTGTTTTCTGTTTGGCCGTGTTTCAGCAGCATCAATCCTTACAATGAAATAGCTTAAGAAAATTAATTATAAATTTAGCAATGAATAGCAACGAGATCGCTCAGTACATTGAGGCCACCAATGGTATGGCCAAGCCCTGGCTACTGTTGCAATTACGCTTACAAAAACTGCAAGAGCGGCGAGACAGCATACCCGCCGATGAATATGCCAATGAGCTAGCTGACATCCACCAATCTCTAATGAATTTAGGAGAATGGTGGATAGGGATGGAAGACCAAGTGTTTTAAGCGAGCTGGCTTGTGACGCTGCTACTCCTGCTGTCCAGATAACGCTGCCGTGATTGCCTCAGAACCATGCCGAAAACTAAAAAGATCATTGCTGAGCCCAGCCTCACTGACTCCCAGTATTATTTCAGCCGCGAGATGAGTTGGCTGGAGTTTAATAACCGGGTCTTGCATGAAGCCTTTGACCCTCGTACTCCTTTGATAGAGCGCCTCAAGTTTATGGGCATTTTTAGCTCTAACTTGGATGAGTACTTTATGGTGCGGGTATCGGCCCTGAAGCAGCAGGTAGAAGCGAAGGTCAGCCAGCTCACCTCAGAGGGGCGCAATCCTCAAGAGCAACTGGATGCCATCTGCGATCGCCTGCGACCTATGGTGATCAAGCAGCATCGGCATTTTGAGCAAGCCTTGCGGCCCCAACTCGCCAACCAAGGCATTTATCTGCTCGACTACATGGACTTAAACCAAGAGCAGCGGGTTTATTTGCAGCGCTACTTTGAAGAGCAGATTTTTCCAGTGCTCACGCCTCTAGCGGTTGATCCGAGCCATCCCTTCCCTTACATTTCCAATCTCAGCCTCAACTTGGCGGTGGTGATTCAAGACCCAGAGACGGAGGAAGAATTTTTCGCCCGTGTCAAAGTTCCTAAAGTGCTACCCCGCTTCTTGCAGTTACCAGAAAACTTACAGCTACAGCACAAGGGCCAAGGCGGAGCTTGGACAGGAGTACCGCTGGAGCAAGTGGTGGCTCATAACCTGGAGTCTTTGTTTCCAGGCATGAACATCCAAGAGTACTATCCCTTCCGGATTACCCGCAATGCCGACCTCGAACTGGAAGAAGATGAAGCCGATGATTTGATGCTTGCGATCGAGCAGGAGTTACGGAAGCGGCGGTTTGGCGGTTCCGTAGTGCGTTTGGAGATTCAATCTTCCACTCCCCCAGCAGTACGAGAAATGTTGATTCAAGAGATGTCGCTCGAGGAAAGCGATGTCTACGAAGTGGAAGGCATGCTGGGACTGAGCGATCTGATGTCCTTTCTGGCCTTGCCACGGCCAGATCTTAAAGATGCTCCTTGGTCTCCCGTTGTCCCAGCTCGTTTGCGGCGCTTGAGTCAACCTACGAGCGATCGCAATGGCTCAGAAGGAGAAGATGGCGAAGATTTCTTCAGCTTGATTCGGAAGCAAGACTTGATGGTACATCACCCGTACCAATCGTTTTCGGGGACGGTGCAGCGCTTCATTACCCATGCCGCCCATGATCCAGACGTGCTGGCGATCAAAATGACGCTCTACCGCACCTCTGGAGACTCGCCCATTCTCAACGCCCTGATTGCTGCTGCTGAAAATGGCAAGCAAGTAGCTGTTTTAGTAGAACTCAAAGCTCGCTTTGACGAAGAAAACAATATCAACTGGGCCCGCAAGCTGGAAAAAGTCGGCGTGCACGTTGTTTATGGCCTAGTAGGACTGAAAACCCATACCAAAATTGCCTTGGTAGTGCGCCGGGAAGAGAACCGCATTCGTCGCTACGTCCACATTGGTACCGGAAATTACAACCCCAAAACAGCACGCATCTACACCGATATTGGTTTGTTGAGCTGTCGCGATGAGTTAGGAGCTGATTTAACCGATCTGTTCAATTATCTAACGGGCTATTCCCGCCAACAGTCCTATCGCAAGTTGTTAGTCGCTCCAGTTAACTTGCGCGATCGCATGTTGAGCCTGATCTACCGAGAAATTGAAAACTGCAAAAACGGGTTGCCTAGTCGCATTGTCGCCAAAATGAACGCTTTGGTAGACAAGCGAATTATGGTGGCTTTATACGAAGCTTCTCAAGCAGGGGTCCAAATTGACCTGATCATTCGTGGCATCTGTTGTCTCAGACCTGGCATCAAAGGTGTCAGCGACAACATCCGTGTTGTTAGTATCGTAGGCCGTTTCCTAGAGCACTCCCGTATCTTTTATTTCCACAACGGAGGGGAGGATGAAGTCTTTATTGGCAGTGCCGACTGGATGCCACGCAACCTAGACCGCCGTGTAGAAGCAGTCGTATCCATTGAAGACCCAGACCTGAAAAAAGACTTACAAGAAATCTTGGGAACCATGCTCTCCGACAACCGCCATGCCTGGGAACTACAACCAAATGGCCGCTACATTCAACGTCGCCCCGCAGCGGACTGTCCAGAACTCAGCTCGCAAAAAATTCTCATGGAGATGGCAGCCAGCTCAACAACTTAAGCAACTTAAGAAGCGGCTTAGGAACGCCACCTTACCTGTATAACTCAATGCTTAAGCTGCTAAACATGAGACAACTATCAAGACCATCAAAAATAGTTTTCAAGGTATAAAATCCCACCTGAACCACTGTAATTTTGGCAGTCACCCGCTAGCCAGAAATTCCTTCTTGCGATTCGCCCCAACGGTAGAGGGATTTCAGTAGTGCCTACTACTAGACTAAAATTGTCTAAATCTGAAATGTCTCTTACTTGACTGAGTAGTCATGTTATCCTGTATGCGCTCTGCCCTCCGTGTCCTTGTTGTCGATGATCATGAGTTGACTCGACTCAGCCTCAAGCTGGCTTTACAGAACCAATCCAACATTGAACTGGTTGGTCTAGCGAGTAATGGTCAAGAAGCAGTTGAGCTGGTTAAGCATCAGCACCCTGATGTAATTATTATTGATTTACAAATGCCAGTTTTGGATGGTTTAAGCGCATCCACCCAGATTAAAAGCTTTGCTCCCAATATTCGCATCATCGCTTACTCATCAGTAGACGATCCTCAAACAGAGGTGATGATTCAAACAGCCAAAATTGACGCTTTCTGCAAGAAAGACGTTGCGACTCATGAACTTGTAGCTTTGGTGAAAGAACTAGGGCAAGCAGCTAAGAATGCGAGTGCCTAAGCATCCACAACCTTTACTGCCTGGAAGATAAGTCGTTCCAGGCAAGGGGTTAAGGCGATGGAGGTTTAGAGGTTTCCTGCTTCTGGGAAGGTTCGTTGAAATTCGTCAATCAAATCATCCATCTCTTCTAAAGCCTGATTCACATCAATTCTCAGAGTTCCTAAATCAGGCTGTTCTAGTAATCTTAGTAAAGTTTCCCGCTTGCTCTTAATCAGCGTAATCCGCTCTTTAATGGTTTCGGCGTTCATTTTTGTATCTTTATATTTACTTCTATTAAGTAAGATAAACCATCTTCGGCCCTAGTCACGGACTCAATTCTATTCTTATGACCTAGCCCAGTTAAGAGCTACAAGTCACTGTGATTCAGCCTATGATTTACCTTGAATTGGTAACACTAATTAATATAGACACACCTCAGTCTCAGGATAGACGAGCGCAGAACTAGTGCAGAAAAGGTGGTCGCTTGCTATCACCTGTCTTAGTCCGCATTACTTCAGTGATGAAGCGCTTGAGGGCCTTCTCGCGGTTTTTCATAAAAGCGGCCCAAAATCCTGGCTGGAACTCATCCATAGTTTTAGCCAGTGCCCAAACATCCACGGCCAAGATGTTGTAGAGCGTTTCATCTTCTCGCTTGAGAGAATCAATCTGCTCTAATAATTTGCCCTTGGTTGCGGATGGCTGCTTTTCGTCTTTGATCATGGCTCGGACCTACTGAAGACCGTAAAGAGGGACTGAATCACATTCGCTGAGAGTGGCACTCATACTATCTAGATGAATCATAAAGACGAGTTAGATGGCCAAGCTTCGCCAGAATACCTCCCGCTGAAGTGGGCGATCGCGCCTCGGCACCTCCAGCATATCTCGCTATTCATGAACGCTCACTTTGCTAACCACAATCTTCTAGCTCTGATTTCTGGCCTCTAGCTCTGCTTTTTGGCAAGAAACTTTAGGCTTCAGAGAAAAATTGTCGGAGCTTAGGTCCACCAAACTTCCTGTAAAGGTAATGATATAAAGGTTAACTTTGCACACCGCTTAATTCATCTCATTAACAAATATGTTACGTCAAACTTCTCTAGGAACGCTGGGATTAGGAGTAGGTGGGGCTCTAACCTTAATCGGTTTTGTAGCTTACTTTTCTAGTAACGCCACCTTAAATCTTGTGGGATTCTTCTATGGCATTCCGCTACTTCTAGGAGGGTTGGCGCTGATAGCTTCAGAACTCAAGCCAGTTCCTTATACACAACCCACACCACCAGCGATCGCTGAGCTACGGGATCAGCAAGCCACCACAACCCAGAATCAGATTCGTAAAGATGTGACTCGCTATCGGTACGGCCAATCTGCTCATTTAGACTCTTCGCTGAGCCACCTAGGGTTAAGCCCTACCAATGAGGAGCGTCCTGAGCTGATTGGCATTCGGGAAACGCAAATTGATGCCGCTTATGCCTTGGTTTTGGAGTTCAATTCTCCGCTCATTTCCTTGGAAACTTGGCAGCAGAGGCAAGCAAAAATAGAAGGTTTTTTTGGTCCTGGCATTCGAGTCCAACTAACCCAACCAGTAGAGCGTCAGATTGAAGTGGCTCTGATTACTGCACCCCCAGCCCAGCCTCAAGCCACTGACTGAGCAATTGCAACCCCCACGTTCCTTACTTTTCCAGTCTGACTACATACCACTGCAAAAAATCCCCAGGCCCCATATCGAGTTCGCAAGAAGTGTCTAGCAGATATTGGGCCTGGTCTGGGATAGAGCTAAGCTTCTGCAAATCTTGAGGCAGGCTGTCTTGGCGTTGGGCTAAAATCGCCTCCAGCTTGCTGAGCAGTTCAGCAGCCGTGAGAAATTGTTCTGGCTGATTAGCTGCCAAAACCACAAAATGGTCCTGCCTGTACATTAATGGGTCGGGCATAAGCTTTATAAATTGAGAGTTTCAGCTTTTTGGGCGATCGCGCTCATACAGATATCCTAACAACGCCTCCCGAGAAGGATGGCGTTTAGCTTTCAAGTTCTAAGACTTGAAATAGAGACGTTTGCAACCTTTCATCTACAGCCCCCGTCTGCATCCCTATGATCCGCTCAGCTTGCCTCATTTTCAATCCCATCGCTGGCCAAAGCGACCCAGCCCAAGATTTAGCTAAAATTCGGGCTTTGCTGGAGCCAGAGATGGAGCTAGAGATTCTATCGACGACCAAGACAGTCGATGCGGATCAACTTGCCTATAACGCGGTGCAGCGAGGCGTAGAAGCTTTAATCGCCTCTGGTGGGGATGGCACTTTATCCGCAACCGCAGCCGCTCTGGTAGGTACCGATATTCCTCTGGGGGTGATTTCACGAGGCACCGCCAACGCCTTTGCCAATGCGCTCGGCATTCCTGACAGCATTGAAGCCGCTTGCGCCACCATCTTGGCCGGAGAAACTAAAAAGGTAGATGCGGCTTACTGTAATGGCAAACCCATGCTCCTGCTAGCTGGGATTGGCTTTGAAGCTGAGACGGTTGAACAAGCAGACCGCACTTCTAAAAATCGCTTGGGTATGCTGGCCTATATCCTAGCCGGAGTCAAGCAACTGGGGCAGCTACCTGCCTTTGACGCAGAAATTGAAACAGATGACCAAATTATTCAAGTTTCCGCTTCGGCGATTACCGTGGCCAATGCAGCCCCACCCACTTCAATTCTGGCGCAGGGACCGGCTGGGGTGATTTTTGATGATGGTTTGCTTGACCTAACGGTAGTGGCTCCCCGCAATGTAGCAGGGGCGATCGCCGCTTCCTATCATCTGCTGCAATCTGCCCTGACTGGCAACGCCACCGAGCGGGATGACATTGGCTATTTGAGAGCGAAGCGTCTGAAAGTTTCAACTCAGCCTCCCCAGAAGGTAGTTTTGGATGGGGAACTAATTGGTACAACTCCCATCGAACTAGAGTGTGTCCCGCAGGGTTTAACTATTTTTGCACCGTCCGCGCCTGAAACCGTTATCGAAGAAAAGTTAGATGGGTTGCCTAACTTAGTTGTGGTTTCTAAAGCGCAATTAGAGTCAGAGGACGACGAAAAATCTGCTGAGGTTCGGTAATCTCACCAGACTTCCATCTATTTTCTCAATCTAATTAATCTATTTTCAATAAATATCCGGAGGCCAATTTCTTGGTTTGGATATTATGTATTCTTCATCAGAAAACCTAGTGCTCGGAGTAGCTTCTTGCTAGTGGCATCTATTAATTTGACTTGATGCTATCTGTGCCAGTTGAGAAAGCGACTGTGTCAACCAACTTAAACTAATCCGACACGCTAGATTAGAAATATCGGATCACATCCAGCAAACCTTTATCTAGAAAATATAGATAATGGTTTTTTTGCTTTGAAGGTGAAAATTTTGAGCTGGCCAGTCTTTTTAGAGAGTCAAAAACCCCACATCTGCTACCTCCAGAAATTTGAAATTAAGTGAATTTATCCTGGAACTTTCCAAGCAGGTTCTCCGACTATAAATTCAGGAACGCAAACACTAACTTCACCCTTTGAGGGAACCAAAATGACACTCTCTCTAAAATCTATTGCTGCCTTTTCTGCTTTGTCTGTTATTGCGATCGCACCTCTACTTTCTGCTGGTTCTGCTTCTGCTCAACCTAGAAAAGGATTCAGTGATAGCTATGTCGGTGCAGGTGTAGCAGCAGGTGTCACCAACGGTGGCCAAAACAACGATGCTGCAACCTTTGGCGGCACGATTGATGGTCGCTTCGGCCTCCGCAAAGCTCCCGTTTCTCTGCGCGGTTCTGTTATTTACAGCGATGACACTAGCGCTATCATTCCGATGATCACCTATGACAAAGGGATCACTAAAAATACCCAAGTTTATGGCGGTGTTGGCTATTCCTTTGTGGAAGCAAACGGCCAGCCAACCCCAGTAGGGAACGATGACGCAGTTATATTAACTGCTGGTGTTGAATCCAAAGTCACCAAAGATGTGGTGGTTTACGGTAACACCAAGTGGGGCATTAACGCTTACCAAAATGGCCCTGCTGATTCTCTAAGCTTCCAAGCTGGTGCAGGTCTACGCTTCTAAACTCACTGAAGCTACTTAGGCTTAATATTGCCTCGAAGACCGCTATGACAACAGGCTAAGTTGTAGGCATTCATCTGCTAGTTTTTAACCGTTAGTTCTGATGCAGCCTTTCAGCAACTCTACATCAGCTCAGCAAGACTGAATAGTAATTCAACTCAGCTTTAGTCAGCTCCTAACATCAAAGTTAGGAGCTTTTTTAATTACCAAAAATTAGTCTAATAAATAATATTTTTGATTTTGATGGCTTAATTTTCAACAACAAACTCAGCCGTCACTTTAACTTAAGCATTTTGCTTACAGCAGTTGTATAACAGCGAAATATCTGTTTTGAGCACCTTACCCCGAAAGATAAGGAGTGCTTGTCAATGTAATGCTGAGTTCGCTGGTTGTAGCTTTGCTTTCTCGCTTTGCTTCACATGAGTTTACAGAGAAATTCTGAAGCGATATCATCAACTTACTGGGTTACAACTTGAATGGGTAAAGTTGGCTAACGTTAGACTTGAATCTGCTTGGTTTAGAACTCCCTTTTCCCTCAAGTTAGGGTGGACTTTCATGCAAAATTCCTGACAAGCAGGTTGACCCAGCAAATGCAATGATAAAATAAATAGATTGACCGTAATTCCGGGCGGATTACCGGGAATCAAAAAGCTTAGAACTACTGAGGCTCTGAACTAACTAAAGGCTTTATGGTTCAGACCTGACTTTAACTGCAACGTTTGGTTGTATTCCACACCTCTGACTATTTTCAATTCGTACCGCAACTCCGATGGTTAAAACTCCGACTCCGACTCCCGTGGCTCGCAAACCTTCTAAAGTAGAAGGTCTTAAGGAACGTAGCCAATTTTTACGTGAACCTGTTGCCAGTGAATTGCTACTCGATACTAATTGTTTTACAGAAGATGCGATTCAAATCCTGAAGTTTCACGGTTCCTATCAGCAGGACAATCGGGACAACCGGGTTAAAGGGCAGGAGAAAGACTACCAGTTTATGCTGCGGACTCGGAGTCCAGGTGGCTTTATTCCTCCCCAGCTCTACCTGACTTTGGATCAATTGTCAGACGACTATGGCAATGGCACCTTGCGTGCTACGACCCGCCAAGGATTTCAACTCCACGGCATCCTAAAGAAAAATCTGCGAGCCGCGATCGCCTCGATTGTCAAGAGTATGGGTTCCACACTAGGAGCTTGTGGCGACCTGAATCGCAACGTCATGGCACCGCCCGCGCCCTACAAGAATCGGCCTGAGTATATCTACGCTCATGAGTACGCCAACAGCATTGCCGACTTACTCACCCCCCAAACAGGCGCTTATTACGAAATTTGGTTGGATGGCGAAAAGTTTGTCAGTGCTGAGGAGCGTCCAGAGGTCAAGGCGGCTCGGCAACAAAACGGTAATGGCACCATTTTTCATGACAGTGAGGAGCCGATCTACGGCACCTACTACATGCCTCGCAAATTCAAAATTGCGGTCACGATTCCAGGAGATAACTCTATCGACCTGTACTCGCAAGACTTGAGCTTGGTCGTGATTACCAATGAGCAAGGCGAGTTAGAGGGGTTCAATATTCTGGCAGGTGGCGGTTTAGGCCGTACCCACGGCAAAGAAGACACTTTTCCTCGCATTGCCGATCCGCTAGGTTATGTCGATAAAGCGGACATTTACGAGGCAGTCAAAGCGATCGTGGCGACGCAGCGAGACAATGGCAACCGCAGCGATCGCCGTCACTCCCGCTTAAAATACCTAATGGAAGAGTGGGGGGTTGACAAGTTCCGCAGCGAGGTGGAGCAGTACTTTGGCAAGCCATTGCAACCCTTCAAGCCGTTACCCGAATTTAAGTATCTAGATTTTCTCGGCTGGCAAGAACAGGGAGATGGCAAGCTATTTCTCGGCATCTCTGTGGAGAATGGCCGCATCAAAGATGAAGGTGCCTTCCAACTGAGAACTGCGTTGCGAGAAGTGGTGCAGCAGTACAATCTGCCCATCTTGCTGACGGGTAGCCAAGATGTGATGTTGTATGACATTGCTCCTAGCGATCGCGCCGCCATTCAAGCCATATTCGATCGCTGTGGCGTAAAAGTTGATCCCGATCAGATCGACTCTCTAGTGCGCTATTCGATGGCTTGCCCTGCCTTGCCGACTTGTGGTTTGGCTGTCACCGAATCTGAGCGAATTATGCCAGAGATCCTGGAGCGGATTCGCGCTTTGCTAGACAAAGTGGGTCTAGAGCAGGAGCACTTTATTATTCGGATGACAGGTTGCCCTAACGGCTGCGCCCGTCCTTACCTGGCAGAACTCGGTTTTGTGGGCAGTGCTCCGGAGCATTACCAAGTTTGGCTGGGGGCTTCTCCGAACCAAACCCGCTTATCTCAGCCTTATGTGGAGAAGCTCCACATCAATGACTTAGAAATTGGGCTAGAACCAATTTTTGTCTACTTCAAGCAATCTCGCACACCCGAAGAAAGCTTCGGCGATTTCTGCGATCGCGTTGGCTTAGAGGCAATTCGGCAGTTTGCTGTAGCTTACCAATCTGAACCGCCTGAGCTTGTGAGTAGCTACGCCGCTACCATCAGCACTGCTAACGATGAAGCGATCGCTACTGTGAGCGAGACTGATGGGCTTGGCAAAATCCGCCGCCGCATCACGGTTCGAGAAGACCTTTATGCCAGTCTGCAAGCGATGGCCACTCAGCAAGGTAAAAAGGTGTCTCAACTGGCTACCGAAGCGATCGCAGCTTATGTGCAAGCCAACCAAAATCTCTAGTTCTTAAGATCTACATTAAGGTCTACGAAATCCGAACCTTGGGGGCACTCGCCCCCAAACCCCGCTGAGGGGCGGCTGCGTCCCCCAGACCCCCTGCAAACGAACGTAATTGTAAGTGTTTCGAGATTTTTCTTTTCTCGCTTCTTGACTCCCGACTTCTTTCTGCCTTCATCTCATACCAAACGAGAGATGCCACACTAGGCTCATCCAGTTTGTAATAGAGGATACGAGAACCTATCTCTCCTATGGGGTGGAATTATGACTTGGCTAGAACGGCACTTTGGGCAGGAGTGCAGTAAAAAATTCCAGTCGGAGACTCAGAAGCACCCAGACGAAGCGGGGATGACTCCTGGGCTTACAGGTGAGTATGACTTAGAACTCCGAGAGAAGGCGGGTATGCATCAACCTCCGCCCGCTCCAGAGCATATGGGGCTTGAAGGTGAATATGACCCGGCGGGTTTGTCGAAGCGAGTTGCGATCGCCTTCGATCGTGATCCCCAGATTAGTGAAATTGATAGCTTAGAAATTGACCAGAACGGTGGCACGATTATCCTCAAAGGCTCTGTGCCTAACTCAGAGATTCTGGAACACATCACAGGTATGGCAGCCAAAGTAGATGGCACCCAGGCAGTAGACACTTCACAAGTCAGCGTAGCTTAAGCCCATCCTGAGCCTTAGCTTTCTGGATTGGTCACTAAATTCAAGGGTGGTAGCTGCATCGTAAAAACTGTCCACCCGTGGCTGCTCTCGACTTGAATGTTACCTTGTAGCTGCTCTACGAGCCGCTTGACTAAGGCTAGGCCTAAACCAGTACCTCCTTGCTTCCACGGGTCAGCATGGGGAACCCGATAAAACTTATCAAAAATTCGCAGAAGTTCTGTTGGGGGAATTTCGGCTTGATTTTGAATAATTAGGCAAGTGAGAGGAACTGACTCAAAAGGTGGTGAAGTACTAGTCACCTGCTCTGCCTTCAGAATAATTTGGCCACCCGCCGGGGTGTACTTGCAAGCATTATTCAATAATTCGACTAACATGCGCTCTAAGCTGGCGCGATCGGTAATTAAGGGCGGAAAGTTTTCTGGCAGGTCAATCTTGATCACCTGTTGATGTTCTTGCAGGCGGGAACGGAAAGGCTCAATTAGGCTAGACAACCAATCCTGTAAATTGAGCGCCTCTACGAGAAACGTGGGATAAGATGCTGCTTCTAAACGCTGTAAATCCAGTAGGTCGTTGATTAGGTCAATTTCACGAGCACATTCTGCTTTTAAGATTTCCAAATACCGCTGTTGGCGTTCAGCGTTGGTAGCGATCGTCAACATTTGCAGCGCCATTTTCATGTTTGACATCGGGGTCCGTAGCTCATGGGACACCGTGCTCAAAAAGTCATCTTTGAGTTGATTCAGTTTTTGTAATTCTGCTACGAGCCGAGCTTGTTCAGCCTGCTGGCGGATTGCTGCCTTGGCTTTGAGTTGCTCTGTGCGATCGCGAAACACTAAAACAGCGCCCATTACTAAGTGTTGGTCGTTCTGTAGCGGCGTAATACTGTACTCAATGGGAATATCGTGTCCGTCACTGCATCTGAGGCTGGTTTCTACCGCAGTTTTCATGCCCAGGCTGGCGTCAAAGAAGCTGCTGATGGGCTGCTGGAGGATGCTCTGTGTGGCTTCATCCTCGGTTTGGAAAACAGCGATCGCGGGCTTCCCAAGAGCTTGGGCTTGCTGCCAGCCAGTCAAACTTTCAGCCACGGGGTTCATGAACGTAATCAACCCTGTCGTGTCAATCGTAATCACAGCATCAGCGATGCTTCTCAAAACAGTTGACAGCCACTGCTCTCGCTCTTGCAACTGCCTCTCTAACCGATGCCTGGCTAAAGTAATTTCGATCGTTGTATTTAGTTCTCGTTCTTTAAAGGGTTTCAATATGTAGCCGTACGGCTGAGTTTGTTTAGCACGAGCTAAGGTGTCGTCATCAGCGTAGGCCGTCAAGTAAATAATTGGTAGTTGAAAGCGGTGGTGAATTTGTCTAGCTGCTTCGATTCCATCGATCGCACCCTTGAGGCGAATATCCATTAAGACTAAATCCAAGTGACTCTCAGACGCTCTCAAAATAGCTTCTTCACCAGAAGCAGCAACCACAGGCACTGCATAGCCAAATTTCTTCAATCTGTTTTGCAGATCTTTGGCGACAATGCTTTCATCCTCAACCACCATTATGTTTATAGTTGTCATTTTCCTAGGTGAGTTTTAGTTAGAAAACACAATCTCAAATTTGACGCCATTACTCTGATTAATTTCAATAACCCCCTCAAGCTGCTGAGTTAATGCGTTCACTAACTGCAAACCTAAAGAATCGGTGTTTTGATAATCTAAATCTCTTGGAAGACCAACTCCAGTGTCACTGACCACAAGCATCAGGTGATGAGCATCTCTAAGACCAAAAGAAATACAAATTTCTCCAGTGTGCCCTTTGGGAAATGCGTGCTTGAGTGCATTTAATACCAATTCGTTAATAATTAGGCCGCAGGGGATCGCAGTATCCAGACCCAACCAAATTTCATCTATGTTAATTTTTAAGGCGATCGCCTCAGAATTAATTTCATAGGTGTAAAACAAATTAGTCACAAGATCATAAATATACTCAGAAGCATTAATTCGAGCCATATCTTTTGACTGATATAACTTCTCGTGAATTAGTGCCATTGACTCAATTCGGTTTTGGCTTTCCCTAAAAATAGCCAGCGCCGCACTATCGTTCAGATACTGAGCTTGCAAGTTCAACAAACTGGAAATAATTTGCAAGTTATTTTTAACCCGATGATGAATTTCCTTTAGTAAAACTTCTTTTTCTCGGAGCGACGTTCTCATATCTTCTTCAATTTGCTTACGATTAGTAATGTCAAAACGAATCGAAAGATACTGAAACGGCTGACTCTGTTCATTAAGGAAAGGCACGATGGTCGTATCAACCCAGTAGTAACTACCATCCTTAGCACGGTTCTTAATTTCCCCTTTCCAGACTTTGCCCTTGGAGATCGTGGCCCAAAAGTTTTGGAAGAAATCCAAGTCATGATAACTAGAGTTAATCAGGCGATGGTTTTTCCCAATCAGTTCCTCTCTGCTGTATTGGGATAGTTCACAGAACGTGTCATTAACATAATTAATCGTACCTTTTTGGTCAGTGGCAGCCACGATCGCCGCTTGGTCTAAAGCAAACTTAATATCTGATAATTCTTTCAAAGACTTTTGTAGTTTTGCCTCAGCCTGCCGCCGCTCAGAAATATCTTCAATCACAGAAATGAAATATTTGGGCTGAGTCGCTTCCCGCATCAGTGAAACAGTTAAATTAACCCAATTTGTAGAGCCATCTTTGCAGATGTACCGCTTTTCCATCGAGAAAGTCGAAATTGTCCCAGCTAAAATTTGGTGAACATGTCCCAAATCGGCGGCTAAGTCATCGGGGTGAGTAATGTCTTGAAAGGTCAGATTGAGTAGCTCTGAGCGGCTATAACCAACAATGTCACAGAGCTTTTGATTAACCCGCAACCATTGCCCATCCAAACCAACATGGCCGATCCCGACCGCAGCTTGTTCAAAAGTTGCCCGAAACCGTTGCTCACTCTCTCTCAGCGTGGCTTCCATGTGTTGCCGCTCAGCAATTTCTAATCTCAGTTCCTTGTTGACCTGAGCGAGCGCTGCAGTGCGTTCTGTCACCCGAATCTCTAGTTGGCTATGAGTGGATTGAAGTGCTAATTCCGCTTGTTGACGTTCTAGAATCTGTTGCTCTAATTCCCGATTAGTTTTTTCTAACTGGGCAGAACTCGGTAAGGCCAGGAGTTTCGGCATTAGTGGGCCTAGTTCCAGAGCGGTGAAGAGAGACACTATGGCGGTGAAAGCCTTGATTGTGCCAGACACCCAATAAATCGGATACCAGAGGGTCCAGACCTCTAAGATATGGGTGGTGCCACAAGCAATAATGAAAGCGCAAAAGAGCAGAAAAATCCACGGAAAAGGAATGTCGCGGCGCTTGTGGATAAAGTAAAGCAACAAAACAGGAATTGAGTAATAAGCTAGGGCGATCGCTAAATCTGAAATCACATGCAGCCAAACTAAGTGAGGTTGCCATAGATAGCAATGCCCATGTGGAATAAATTGATCCGAATACAAAAAATTGCCAAAAAATTCCCACATAAAATCTATTATCTTATTTTCATGAATTCAGCTTTTGAATCATCAGTTGGTTTGCTTCATGATGGGCATTACCAGGATTGACTTTATCTAAAAGCAAAGGGATCTTTAGTAGTTTTCCTGAACCAAGAAATCTAAATTATAAAGTTTGAATTCTAGGGATTAGAGAGGTTGTTCTATCTCAAACTTTGTTCTATCAACCGCCCCAGTACAGCCGTAATCGTACGGAAGTCATTGAGTAATCAACCACTTCATTCTTTTTTATGTTTTGGATTCACTTCCCTGCTCTGGCAAAAAGCTTATGTAGATTCACGCGAATGTAAAGCGAGCTTAAGCACTGGTCAGAACCTACCTCAGTTCCAGAAACCTTTTGAACCTTAAAATAGGCCGAAAAATAGATAAATCAGAACACTAAGTGGCAGGATAGAAAAGTTGGCTTAGGAGTATCGCTTGGCTGAGTTGCAACGATTGGCGATCGCGCCCACTCAACTGCATCAAGAACAAATTTGCTTAACCGCAGAGCAGCAACATTACTTGAGCCGAGTTTTGCGGCTCCGCTCTGGCGATCGCTTTATTGCTATGAACGGACAAGGCCAGTGGTGGCTGGCAGAGCTATTGGCGAGCCCAGATCAATCACTACAGGCGCAGATTATTCAAACCTTAACGGTTGATACTGAGTTGCCTGTAGCAACCACATTGGTCGTGGCTTTACCGAAAGGCAGTGGATTTGATGAGGTGGTGCGACAAGCCACCCAACTAGGCATTAGCTGTATCGCGCCTGTGATTAGCGATCGCACTTTGCTGCATCCCAGCCCCCAAAAGCTAGAACGTTGGCGGCGCATTGCTCAAGAGGCAGCAGAGCAGTCCAAGCGACAAGTGGTGCCTACGATTCTGGAACCCGTCCCACTACTGCCCCAACTTCAGCAATTGCTAGCGGCAACTCCGGGCACACCTAAGGTTGTTGGCTACTTCTGCGTCACTCGCTACGATGCCCCTCATTTATTGCACTGCTTACAGAGAGATTTAGGGTTTGGAAATCAGCAAGCGTCGCTGTCTGCGCTATCCTCAATGGTAATTGTGACTGGGCCAGAGGGCGGCTGGACAGAGGCGGAAGTTGAGCAAGCGATCGCGCTAGGATATCAACCTGTGTCTTTGGGACAGCGCATTCTCAAAGCTGTCACCGCTCCTTTAGTAGCCCTCTCTCTAGTCGCTGCGGTGGCTGAGGCCACTCCGAGTTCCATCTCCACCACATTGCCAGGGTGAGCTGAAGAAATATATGACTGAGCTGGAACAAGTAGCGGCTGCCTTTGACAGCAAGGATTATCGCACTGCCGCCCAATTGCTGAAAACCTTGCTACAGCGCATGCCTGAGAATCCTTGGGTGCAGTTGTATCTAGGGCGCATGCATGAAGTATCGGGGAAGCTAGAAGCGGCTGAGACAGTTTATCGGCAACTCCTCCGCAACTCACTGCATCCCAAAGTGGCGACGCAAGCTCGACAAGGGATACAACGAGTGGAAGCGATTGTAAAAGCGCAACGGCAACAAGCGATCGCTGAAGCAACAGCTGACCCTGCCAACACCGAACTCGGATTTTTGATGCTGGCCCCAGTGACGGGGGAAACCAGAAACACCGCCACCCAGAATTTTGCTCGCATCATGAAGCTGGATGCCTATACCGCCCGGATGCAACTACCCAGTCGCAGTTGGCAACTGTACCGCACTGGCCCCATTGGGGAACTGCAAGTCTATGGCCAAGAGCTACGTAACGCTCAGATTCCTGTGTATTGGGCGGGTTTAGCTGAAATCGAAAAGTTGCGCGTCTTTCGCGTCCTACATTTTCAATCAGTTGCCCCCCAAATTACTGTCGTTTGCCACAACGAATTTGATCAAGTCGGGTCGCTAACCTTTGAGTGGTCAGAGGTGACGCGGCGGGTTGAAGGACTCCTGCCTATTTTTGGTGATGTGATTGATCAAGGAGCTTGGGGCAAGCTGCAATGGAAAGAACAGACCCAAGACTACGCGCATGTTTGGGACTTGCATATTCCGGGCCGCCAGTCCATCCTACGATTCTGCGACAGTAACTATCTGTTTCAAGAAGATGCTGCGATCGCTGACCAGGTAACGCCCCAGACCACCACTCGAATTAACTGGAACCACCTGATCGCGTTTCTGAATCAAAAATTGCCCAATTTAGAAACTTGGTCAGACTTCACAGGCTTTGCTGAAACCACCGCAGACCATATTCCCCCCTTAAGCCGCATCAAACCGCAAATTGACATAGAAAGAAAAGCAGAGACCCATTGGGACCCTGCCTTTCAGCTTTATAGCGCTCTGGTATTTTTGCAGTCAAGTTGAAAAAGACTTAAAAGAGGCAAGTTAGGAGAGGAGAGCCTCAAAACCTAGCAACTAGGTAGGAACTTTAACTTGGCGAGCCATATCCAAGAAGGAACTCATGTTAGGGCCAGGACGACGGCGATCGCCAAAGCTAGAAAATGCGATCGCAGGTTCAGACTGCTTTTGACCGTTCTGGTTGTTAGTAGCGACAGGAGCGGGCTGAGCAGGAGCGGGTGGCGTTGCTTCAGTTTTCGCAGCCTCAGCCTTGGCAGCCTTTCTGGCTTCAGCCTTCCCAGGTTGAGCAGCGGGCTCTGGCGCTTTGGGAGCTTCGACCTTGGTAGCTTCAACCTTGGCAGGTTGAGTTTTCACGGGTTCAGCTTTCGCAGCTTCAATCTTGGCAGGTTGCCCATTCGCTGAGGAGTCATCAAATTCCATGAAATAGCCTGACTTCCGCTTAGGCTGTGGCACAGCACTCGGTGCATCTGCGGATGACTTCTTGTTAAAGAAGCTAGTTACAAAGGCCAAAATTCCATTGATTAGTTTCTTAATAAAACCGAACATGATACCCGCTCCTACCGTTGGTCCTGATGAGTTGAATGAAAACCTGAAAGATTGAAGCTAGCTGAGACTTAGAGCTACTTCATCTGAATTCATCTAATTATGAAAATTATGAAATTTTCTGATTCAAAAGCACAAGATTACTCAACATTAATTTACAAAAGTTTATTGAAAGCATAAGGAGTACAAATACTTATTTTCCAAGAGCTAGATTAAGCCAAACTGCTTTTCAGATTTTTGGGTTGCTGCCCAGAATCAATTATTTGGTTTTAGCTTTTGTCTTTAGCCAGTCTATTAGCTGTCCTAAATCAAGCTCAAAATTGCGATCGCCACTGTCTAAGCTAGAAGTGTAAACAGAACACATTAAGGAGTTGCATGGGTTTTCGCCATCCAGTGTTGCTAATTCACGGCATTAACGACACCGAAGCTGTTTTTCACTCCATGTCTCGTCACTTAACTCGATTAGGTTACTCAGTCTACAGTCTTAGCTTAACGCCTAACAACGGTCATTTAGGCTTGGAACATCTGGCAGCTCAAGTTTCTAATTATGTAGCTAGAACTTTTGCACCAGAGCAACACTTTGACTTAGTTGGCTTCAGTATGGGTGGCATCGTTAGCCGTTATTACGTGCAGCGCTTAGGTGGCATCGCTCAAGTCAAGCGCTTCGTCACCATTGCTTCACCCCATCAAGGTACCTGGCTCGCCTACGGCTCTGAGCGGCCTGGTTGTGTCCAAATGCGGCCTGGAAGTGCTTTTTTACAAGACTTGAATCAAGACGCTGAGATCTTGAAACAGCTCCATTTCACCTCCATTTGGACCCCTCTGGACTTGATGATTGTGCCTGCGAATAGTTCGCTGATGCCTGTGGGTCAAAGTGTGCCAGTTTGGGTGCCGAGCCATGCTTGGATGGTGTCCCATCCCCAGAGTTTGCAGGCAGTTGCTTCCTGTCTCCAAACGCCACTCAAGGGTTCCGGCTCTAACGATCGCCCACCTGAGCAAAGTCTCGATCGCCAAAGATTGCCGCTGGATGGCAGTAGAACTTAAACTCCAACAGATTGTGAAAGGGATCTTCAAGAAAGAAGGTACGGTGCTCTAAAGGCAAACCTGTGAAGCGGCGTTTTGGTTCTTGGTAAAAGCGCAGTTGCCGTTGTTGCGATCGCTCTAGCAGTTCTTCCCAGTCGGATTCTGAGGTAAACACCAGCCCAAAATGTCTGGGATAAATGCCCCGTTGCGGCATGAGTGGTTCTGAAGTCGTGTGAGCTACCAGTTGATGCCCGTATAGGTTAAGGATCACGGAGGTGGCATTTTCGCGCCCTACCGTACATCCCAATCCTTCCGCATAAAAGGCTTTAGTTTGAGCAATGTCAGTTACTGGAAAAGCCAAGTGAAACAAGACAGGATTCATAAACTCTAATTTCAGCAAACTACCCTTCTTAAAGATAGTTTGCGATCCAGATATTCTTTAGAATTTAGAGTTTGAATCAGGCCTGGAATGGTGCCAGAAAATATTAATTCGTTAAGTGAGACACAAAAGAATTAATTAGGAATACATATTCAAACCACTGCTTCAGATACTACATCAAACTCTACAGAAGTATTAAGAACTGCGTGCAATCTCTCCCAGGCCACCCTAGATTATGGTCTGATTTTTTACAGGTAGACTGCTCAATTCTGCTTAACTTAACCACATGATTGCAGACAGTGTTACCGCTAAAAAACAGTCACTCAAAGTTGGTCTATGACTAGAATTTACTTTGCTACTAACCGCCGTCCTAATCGAGCCGTAGACCCTGATGACTTTGGTAGTAACTTTAGCGACGATGGTTTAGCAAATTTACGCTTTGGTCGAGCCGAGGTGTCAGGCAGCAACTTTGATCAAATTCAGATTCGAGTCGCTTCTGAGGATTTATTGGCAGACCCACCTGTGTTGGGTAGCCAAGCCATCTTTGAGCAGGTACGTCAACACATGGCTCAGACAGGTGAAGATACCATTATCTTTATTCATGGCTTCAATACTTCCTTTCGCGGAGCTTTAAGTCAGGCAGCTCGGCTACACCAAGTCTTGACAGCTAACGACCCCATTGAGCCGACACGTCCCCTGCGGCTGAACATGTGTGTCTTTTCCTGGCCGTCGGATGGTTCCTTGCTGTTGACCAATCCGCGATCGCGCGATGCTGTCGCCTACAAAAACGATCGCCTAGATGCTGCGGCCTCTGGGGTCGCCTTTGCGCGTGCCTTCTTAAAAATGGCTGATTTTATTAATGATATTAATCAGAACTCTCAGCCCCGCTGCAACCAACGATTGCACCTGATCGCTCATAGTATGGGGGCTTATGTGTTGCGAGCTGCGTTGCAAGAAGTCAAAAAGCAAGTCGTTCAGTTACCTAGGATCTTTGATCAAGTGTTGCTGACGGCAGCCGATGAAGACGATGATGCCTTCGATTTCGATTACAAGCTATTTTCCTTGCCTCGCATTACTCGTCGCACTAGCGTCTACTTCAACCGGAACGACTTAGCTTTGTGGGCTAGCGACACCTTAAAAGGGAACTCTCCCCGCTTGGGCAGCGATGGCCCTATGCAACCACAACAACTGCCTCGCAACGTCTACCCAATCGACTGCACCGATATCATCTCCCGCATTACCGATCCCACCGAGCATGGCTATTTTACGACTGTGCCGCGAGTCGTGACTGACATGCGACAGGTGATTCGTAATCAAATCCCAGATGAAATCCGGGGGCGACGCTATATCCCTGAAACCAATCGCTATCGGTTGCTCATGGGACTCGACCCCCAAAATCGCTAAGACCAATCTCCCCCAATCCACTCTCCCAAGCCAAAAAGAATTATAAATCTGTCTCCCCTTCCCTAGTAGGGAAGGGACTGGGGGTTAGATCTCAAGTTGCCTGACTAGGAAGAAATTTCAGGGAAACTCCATTCATGCAGTAGCGCTGCCCTGTAGGCCGAGGACCGTCGTCAAACACGTGACCGAGATGCCCCCCGCAACGGCGGCAATGTACCTCCACTCGTGTCATGAACCAAGACTTGTCAGTGGTAGTCGCGATCGCGTCCTCAATCGGAGCATAGAAGCTAGGCCAACCCGTACGGCTATCGAATTTAGTTTCGGAAGTAAATAGTGGCAATTCACAACCAGCACAGATATAAGTGCCCTGACCATATTGCTTGTCTAGTGGGCTAGTGCCAGCCCGTTCTGTTCCATGCTGACGCAGCACTTGAAACTGTTCCGGCGTCAAAATCTGCCGCCACTCTGCTTCTGTTTTAGTAATTTCAAAATTTTCGTTGGTAGTCGTCATAGCGCTTGAGTTCCCACGTAAATAAGATAAGCCCCAGGCCGAGCCAACAATTGCTGCACCCGCCCAGATAAAGTTTCGTCTCTGCATTCCTCCATTATGAAGTCTATGAAGCGGCTGATCAGCTAGCTAAATTCAGCTAGCAACTTTTTGGAGGGGGTTTGGGGGACGCAACCGTCCCTCAGCGGAGGTTTGGGAGCAAGCGCCCCCAAGATCTTGATTCAAGTCTAATGAACAAGACATCTCGCCTGTACGCTAGGGTGAGGTTGTAGCCAGCTCAAGTTCTACCAAGCCCTTTGTGAGGTCACAGCATGGATCCGCTAGAAAGCGTCAAGATGGCCGTTACTACCCTTACTGCCAACAAACTGCGAAGTAGCCTGACCATGCTCGGCATCATTATTGGCAACGCTTCCGTGATTGCGATGGTAGGAATCGGGCAAGGAGCCCAGAAGTACGCTGCCGAGCAGTTTGAATCCTTAGGGCCGAACGTGTTGTTCATTGTGCCTGGTTCTAGAGAAGCCCAGCGCTCCACCTTCGAAGTTCCCAAAACGCTGGTTCTAGCTGATGCTCAGGCGATCGCGACTCAAGTTCCATCTGTCAATGCCGTTGCTCCCCAAATCAACAGTCAGCAACTAATCACCTACCGCAACAAGAACAGCAACTCCATCATCATTGGCACCACACCAGAATTTCTCACGGCCCGTGACTTTGAAGTTGGCCAAGGCCGCTTTATCAGCGAGCTGGATTTAGAACGCAATAACCAAGTCGTTGCACTGGGCGCTGAAATTGCCGAAAAGCTGTTTGGCAGTGAAGAACCTGTCGGTAAACAGATTCGAATTAAAGATGTCAGTTTTCAAGTCGTTGGGGTCATGGAGGCGAAAGGAGCCTTTCTGGGCAACAACCAAGACGACACGCTTTATATCCCACTCACCACCATGTCCAGCCGCATTGTCGGGCGCACGTCTCCCTATGGCATCGACTTAACCTTCATTGTCGCCTCGGCCAAAAACGAGAAAAGTGTCGAAGCCGCTCAGTTTCAAATCACCAATTTGCTGAGACTGCGACATAAAATCGCCGGAGATGATGACTTCACGGTGCGATCGCAAAAAGATGCCTTGGAGGTAGTGGACAACGTCACTGGAGCGCTGACCATTATGCTAGCGGCGATCGCGGGAATTTCCCTCTTTGTGGGTGGCGTGGGCATTATGAACATCATGCTGGTGTCAGTGCGAGAACGCACCCATGAAATTGGCCTCCGCAAAGCTATTGGCGCAACCCAGCAAGACATCTTAATTCAGTTCATGATTGAGTCAGTAATTTTGGCTGCGTTAGGAGGCGCGATCGGTACCTTTATCGGAGTTGGTGGTATTGGGTTAGTGGGTGCAGTCACTCCCTTAAAAGCAGGCGTTTCCCCGGTCGCGATTCTGGTTGCAGTGGGCGTTTCGGGTGGCATTGGCTTATTCTTCGGAGTTGTGCCTGCGCGTCAAGCCGCTAAACTAGACCCCATTGTGGCGCTTAGAAGCGCATAGGAGTGACGGCGCTCAGAAGCGCATAAAAGAAATACATAAAACGAATTGCTTAAGGAGTTGTAGGAGCGATCGCCATGCCAAACTCTGTGATTATCCGACTAGAAGATATTGCAAAAACCTACGGCTCCGGTGAAACCGAAGTCCGAGCGCTCGCAGATGTAGACTTGGTGATTGAAAAAGGAGAATATTGCTCCATCATGGGCGCTTCCGGTTCCGGGAAATCCACCATGATGAACATGATTGGCTGCCTAGATCGCCCCACATCTGGCAGCTACTACCTGGATGGTGTCGATGTTGCTCGCCTCGGAGATGCCGAACTCGCCCATATCCGCAATCGCAAGATTGGGTTTGTCTTCCAACAATTCCATTTATTGCAACAACTCAGCGCTTTAGAGAATGTGATGCTGCCAATGGTTTACGCCAACGTCCCAAACGACGAACGCCGCGATCGCGCCGTAGAAGCCCTAAAACGAGTCGGCTTAGGGAATCGCATGAACAACAAGCCCAACCAACTCTCTGGTGGACAACAACAACGGGTCGCCATTGCCCGTGCGATCGTCAATCGCCCCGTACTATTACTCGCAGACGAACCTACAGGGGCACTCGACACCCGCACCACCAAAGAAGTGATGGACATCTTCACCGAACTCAACGCCAGTGACATCACCATCGTCATCGTCACCCACGAACCCGATGTTGCCCGACTCACCAAGCGCATCGTCTGGTTCCGCGACGGTCAAGTACTGCACTCCCACCTGCACCCTGAAGAACTCGGCCAAGTGGCAGCCGCATAACCCTAATTCGCAATTCGTAATTGAGTTGCTAGCAGACTCAGCAATTTAAATAATTATTACGCCGCTCTTAATGAGACGGATGGCTTGAAGTTTAAGGGAAAACTGAAATTGAGGATGCGCGTTCCCTTTAGGTAAGTTCCACCATGTTTCGCAAACTGCCAATCCCCTTTATTTTGCTAGTCGCCATTTTATTCGTAGCGCTGGGCAACAGCTTTTTACCTCAGCCCCTGAGTGGAGCCAGCCTCAGCACCCGTACGGCGCTGAACTCCGCGATCGCAGGTATCTTTCCTTCCTGGCGACCCAAAACCAAACCCTACGAACGCACCGAAAAAGCCCTAGAACAAGAACAAAGCGCTCCCTAAGCTCTAAAACCTATCCATAGAAAAACTGAAAGAAAACCAAACCCTTTTGGAGGGGGTCTGGGGGACGCAACCGTCCCTCAGCGGGGGCCTCAATGGGGATTTAGGGGCAGGTGCCCCCAAGTCCTCCTACACTTAGGCTTCCTTCAACCAGCTAAACATCGCCCGCAGATCCTTACCCACGTCTTCGATGGGATGTTCTGCTTCCTGACGACGCATCGCTGTAAACCCAGCCTTACCCGACTGGTTTTCTAGCACAAACTCACGGGCAAACTGACCCGACTGAATTTCACTCAGCACCTTCTTCATCTCAGCGCGAGTGCTATCGGTGACAATCCGGGGACCACGAGTCAAGTCACCATACTCAGCCGTGTTGGAGATGCTGTCGCGCATCTTCGCCAAACCACCTTCCACAATCAGATCCACAATCAGCTTCACTTCGTGCAAGCACTCAAAGTAAGCTAATTCAGGTTGATAGCCAGCATTCACCAAGGTCTCAAAGCCAGCCTTAATTAGCGCACTCAAGCCACCGCACAGAACCACCTGCTCACCAAATAAGTCAGTTTCAGTTTCTTCGCGGAAGGTAGTTTCCAGAATGCCACCACGGGTGCCACCAATGCCTTTGGCATAAGCCATCGCGAGATCGCGAGCTTGACCAGACGCATCTTGATACACCGCAAATAGAGCAGGCACCCCTTGGCCTTGCTCATAAGTCCGACGCACCAAGTGACCAGGGCCTTTGGGCGCAGCCATCACCACGTCTACATCACTAGGAGGCACAATCTGGCCGTAGTGAATGTTGAAGCCGTGAGCAAAAGCGAGAACTTTGCCTGCCTTCAGGTTGGGTTCAATCTCTTCTTTGTAAACGGTCTTTTGCACTTCATCAGGTAACAAGATCATGATGAAGTCAGCCGCAGCCGCAGCATCAGCTACGCTTTTAACCGTCAAGCCTGATTCTTGGGCCTTTGCAGCAGATTTGCTCCCTGGATACAGCCCGACGATGACGTTCATGCCACTATCTTTGAGATTGAGAGCGTGGGCATGACCTTGAGAGCCATAGCCAATGATTGCAATGGTTTTTCCAGCTAATAAGTCTAAATTGGCATCAGCGTCGTAATACATTCGAGCCATATCGGGTGTCTCCTGACCGCATGCGCGTGATTCTCTGCAAACTCTTAATCTTATCAGACTTCTGTCTCAGGGTCGTTGCAAGCAAGTAAGGTTAAATTCTAATCAAATCGCAAAACAAGGCACTCCCTGTCGCCCGTCAAAACCAGCTCCAGAGTTACGTTGTTATTTGAGCTTGAAATACATTGCTAGAGCAAAAATGGACCATCCAGACCATGATCCTTTAACTGGCTTACCTACTCTGAAGTTAATGCAGGAGCACTTTGCCCATTTGGTGGGTGAGCAGGATCAGTTTGGAATGCTTTTGTTAGACATTGATGGATTTATCCTCCTTAACGATCGCTATGGTCATCAAGCAGGGGATAACAAGCTCAGACAGCTTGCCCATCTGATCTGCCAGGTCACGCCGGAAGATGCAAGCGTTTTTCGTTCTGGTGGAGATGAGTTTGTAGTTTTTCTAGATAGAAGACAGATGGCAGAAGTTGCCTCAATCGGAATGAAAGTTTGTGGCATGGTCAGACAGCACTTTTCATTCATACCCCCAGCGGAACGCTCCTACTGTTTTCCCGACAGAAGCTATCTCAAGATTCAAGCTGCTTTCACAGTTTCATGCGGACTTGCTTTTTATCCAACACATGGCAAAAATTTTGTTGCTCTACACGAAGCAGCATCAACAGCAATGTGGCAAGGCAGTAAGCGGTTGCATGGGGGGGTGCTGGTTGTAGCAGAGTTTGAAGATAATTGCTGCTAATTAATCTAGTCAACCAGTTGCAACCAGATAACTTTTCTAACTTTGTATCGAGGCTGAAGCAGAGAATTGAGCACCACATCAAGGGCTGGAACTTTGGTTTACTCAAACTCTCAGGGCTGCGTTTGCATTCTCGCATGCAGGTGGGAACTGCCCACGCAAACAGGTGCTAGAAGCAGAACTGCCTAGAACGCTGAAGCTCCTGGGAGTTGAGGCAAATGCAGACCAACAAGCTCAGGCGATCGCCGTTTTCTCTCAACTCAGATCTTGCACCAAGGCTTAAAAGGTGGCAGAAAGGGCGTGAAACTAATAGACCGCAAGAACAATGGACATTCTTGCCCACGCCCAAGAACTAATCTATCACTTGCTCGATGGGATGCCGACTCCCTACCAACGTCAAAGCCTGCAAGCTTTGC
>NZ_JACJPA010000107.1:0-31197 GCF_014695845.1 Trichocoleus sp. FACHB-591 | reverse complement strand
CGACTCACCTACCGCTCTCAAAAAGCGAAGCAGAAGCTCCAAGCGGTTTAGTTGCAGATCCAGAGGGCAAGGAGTGACTTAATCAACATCCCTTTCTATTTCCGATAAGGTTTACTCTAGTACAGCGGATTGACCAAAATACTGGACACAATCTCTGTGGGGTCTAGTGCTTGAAGGTTATTGGTTGAGCCGCATAACTCAGAGTCGCAACCTTCAGTGTCTCAAGCCTTCCCTAAAGCCGCTTTGACTTTAGCATCCCATTCGAGAGGCTGCATCCATCCCGGATAAAGAGACGCTGGGACAGTCAGGGTATCGAGTTGAGCAATTTCTTCAGAAGAGAGCTTTAGATCAACAGATGCCAAGTTGTCTTCTAGTTGAGATAGTTTGTTGGCACCAATAATCACCGAAGAGATAAAGGGTTTAGCTAGAATCCAGGTGATCGCAACTTGAGCAGGAGAGGCACTGTGGTTTTGGGCGATTTGCTTCAGGCGATCGACCACCTCATATCTTGACTCTACATCGACAGGTGGAAGTTGGAATTTAGTGCGACGGGCATCTTCAGGCGCAGGATTATCGCGAGTGTATTTACCGCTGAGAAAGCCGCCTGCTAGTGGACTCCAGACTAGAATCCCCATCCCAGCATCTTCGGCAAAGGGGACGAACTCATGCTCCAAATCTCGCCCCACCAAGGAGTAATACATCTGAGCCGCAATGAAGCGCGCATAGCCATACCGCTCCTGAATTCCTACCATCCGAGCCGCTTTCCAGGCAGGGAAATTAGAAAAACCGACATAACGCACTAATCCCCGGCGAACTAAATCATCTAGCGCTTGCAGGGTTTCTTCTAGCGGCGTGAGTGGGTCAGGGATATGAATTTGGTAAAGGTCAATATAGTCGGTGTTTAGCCGCTTCAGACTTGCTTCTGCTGATCGGATAATGTGGCGGTACGATAACCCCGTATCTGTAATGGCATCGCCCAGGCGAAACCCCACTTTAGTGGCAATCACCACTTGGTCGCGGCGATCGCCCAGCGCCTTGCCCAACATAATTTCGGATTCGCCGTTGGTGTAGGCATCAGCAGTATCAAATAGATTAATCCCTGCATCTAGGACGCGACCCACCATCTGATCGGCAGCCGTTTGGTCAATATTATTAGTCACCCCTGGAACCAGTTGCCCGGTGCCAAAGGTCATCGCTCCAAAAGCCAGCCGCGAGACAACCAGACCTGTTTTGCCCAAAGTTGTGTACTGCATAAAGCCAGATCTCCTACCGATGGAGTTTGTTGTTAAAGTACTGGCTTAAATCAGCAAAAATAAGTTGCGTGGAATACATTTCGACAAACAATAAAAATCACCAGCTAGCGTTGCGAAAAACAACCGCTTGACTGGTGACAAAATTTTTCCGTGATTCGATTTTAGATCTTCTTAGAAGGGGTTTGGTAGTAGACCTTACTGCCTTGATCTGGAACAAAGTAGCAGGTTTGGTAGGAGCGCCATAACGATTTCCAAATGGGTTCTTGGGAAGATCGATAATGTTCTCCTAGAACAGGTTTAATCGCTTCTGTAGCCTCCTTTAAATGGTAGTGGGGAATTGTGATAAAGATATGATGGGCAACGTGAGTGCCAATGTTGTGATGAATGGGATTGAAAATGCCGTAGTCGCGATCGATGGTGGAGAGAGCCCCTTTGAGGAAGTACCAATCTTTGCCGCGATACCAAGGAATATCAGCATCGGTGTGGTGTAGAAAGGTGACTAAATCCAGCCAGACCACAAAGACCACGTAGGGCATGAGGTAGTACTTAAACAGAAACCCAAAGCCATAATGCACACCCAAACCCACCAAAAAGGTGAGCATCAGTGACAAACACACGGTGCTGGTGAGGACTGCACGTCTCTCATGAGGCCGAAACAATGGGCTGTCCGGCAGAAAGTGCGACCCCTGCTTTCCGGGCGATCGCCGAAACAGATACAACGGGTAGACAAACAAAATCAAGTGAAATCGAGCCAACCTCTCGTACCAAGGCATGTTGTCGTAGTAGCCCTCGGTGACGGGATACCAGCTCTCATCAGTTTCGATGTTGCCAGTGTTGGCATGGTGGGTGCGGTGGCTGATGCGCCAACCATGATAGGGCACCAAAATGGGGGTGTGGCTAAGGTGGCCCACCAAATTGTTTAACCAGCGGTAGCGCGAGAACGAACCGTGGCCGCAGTCGTGCCCAATTACAAACAAGGCCCAAAACATGGTGCCTTGCATCAACCAGAAAAGCGGGAAAAACCAGGCGCTATCAATGCGAGCGGCGAGCCAATAGAGGCCTGCGACAATGCCAAGGTCTAGGACAAAGTAGGAGAGCGATCGCCAAAGGTTTGATTGAAAACAGTGGCCTGGGATAGCCGATCGGACATCTTGAAGCGTGAAGGGTAGAAACTCACGCGTAGGAGGACGAGTAGTTAAGTTGGAGGTCACGTTTTCGTAGTTTTGAATGAGATAGCAAAACATAGGGCAGCTGCATGAATGATTTGACTTGAGTCGCATTCAGCATCTGCCCATAGCTGCCCTATTGTAGGGCTTAACCTTATGTAATGAGTAGGGGAAACCCCTGAAATCCTAGGTTCTTTAAGGGTTAACTTAAGGAGTAGCGAGATATAAAAACTTTTGGAGCCAGATTAAAAACTATGGCTGTGTATCAAGTACGACTTATTAATCCGAAGCTTAACCTCGATTGTGCGATCGCCGTGCCTGATGATCAGTACATTCTAGATATCGCGGAAGAGGCTGGAATTCACTTACCATCTGGGTGCAAGCAAGGAGAATGCTCTGCTTGTGTCGCCAAGCTGGTGAGTGGTGAAGTGGATCAAAGCGAACAGAAATTTTTACGGCCTGAAGAGGTGCAATCAGGGTATGTAGTTACTTGCGTTACTTACCCTATGGCTGATTGCACCTTGCAGACTCATCAGGAATCTGTGCTGTATCAGTCATCGCTCTACTTCAAGCCTGATAGTGTTGAAGCAGAATAGAGCGGCTGATTCCTGCTAGAAAATGTCTAAATCTAGCTTTAATGGTTGACACATAGTTCTTGATCTATTCTTTGTCTCGCTCTTTGAGTCCAAGCTTCGGTGGTAAATGAGCTATTGGTATCGCTGAAAGTTACAGGATAAGGAGGTTCCTCAATTGAGGAAAGTGAACCTTTGGCTTTTGCTTCTACTAAGCTGACTACCCAAGGTAGAAACTCTAAAATTTCTTCTGGCAAGATAGTTAACTCAAAGCACCACTTCCGATTCAACCCCCTACATAAAGGGCCTTTGCGAGCCACTGCGATGTCCCCTGCGCCTTTATTAATAGCCAGCCGCAGAATAAAAGGCCGTTCAGACTGAAAAGCATCTGGGGCTGAATAGGCGTAAATGTTGACGTAGTTCAAGTACTGGCTTGCATCCGTCCAAGAGGCCACTAAAGAACTACTGTTGTAAGAACTGCCGCTGATTTTGACAGGGACAGCCATTTCAGCAACAAATAGAGAGTAGAATTCCTGCCTTAAGTTAGAAATGATTCGTATTGTTTCTGGCGTCACAGTTGATTTACCTCTATTGACTAGTTGCTTTTGGCTATTTACGACATCGTCAACTGGTTATCTTTGGTGAGAACGTTGTTTACGCTGTTTGTGTTTGGCTAAAGCTTTCCGCTTTTCCTTTTCCAAGGGGGTCTCAAAGTGCCGCTTCTTCTTCATATCTTGAAAGATGCCAGCTTTAGAAACCTGTCGCTTAAACCGACGCAAAGCAGATTCAATGCCTTCGTTCTCACCTAAAACCACTTGAGTCATCCTGTTTTCTCCCATATGAACCGTACTGCCTGGAAAGTAAGCAAAAAAGTCTCTAGCAGAATAGAGCACTTGCCTTTGTCTGCCAGAGACTCTAAATTTTAAACCTAAAACAAAGGCTTAATAGCGGCGATCGCTACGGCGATTATTACTCCAACCACCGCCACCGCCGCCACCGCCGGACGAACCTCGGTCTTCACGGGGTTTGGCTTTATTCACTTTGAGGTCACGTCCCATCCACTCTGCACCGTCAAGCGCTTCAATTGCAGCTGCTTCTTCTGCTTCTGTTCCCATTTCCACAAAAGCAAATCCCCGCACCCGACCTGTTTCTCGGTCAGTGGGTAGCTGAACCCGATTGACGGTTCCGTATTCTGCAAACGCGTGCTTGAGGTCTTCTTGGGTAACCTGGTAGGACAGATTACCAACGTAAATCGACATGAATTATCTCCAAAATCAAAGAGTGTAGAGAAGTTAGATCCGGAGAAACACTTGTCGGTAAAACGAAATGGGGTTTCAAAGCCGAAAATAATCCTTACGCTGTGACTATAACACAGTCATGTAGAAGGTTGAGTTGTAAATCTTCTAGAAATAATTAGAAGTTAATTAAGTTCTGTTTCAATTGGAGCTAGGCGATCGCCAACTTTAGCAAAAGCAGAATGATAACTTTTGAGCAGTTGTACGACCAAACGAGCAAATTTTATCAATTTTGACGGACGATATACTAACTTTCAATCACTCATAAAATTGCCTCTATTCGTAGTGTAGGTACCTTGCTTTTAGTACACAAGATGTTTACATCTAGAGCCAATTTTAGAAATCATTTAAGACTGCTGTAGATGAATTTGAAGTTGCGGTGGCAGAAACTTCCAGAGCAGTAGCTGATCGTTGTAAATCAGCTTGTTGTTGGGCTTGACTCCAACCTAATGTGTTTCCTAGTAGCTCGACCACGCGAGGTAAAGCGGTTTGAGTGGCTTGGTGATCCAAAAAACTGAGGCGGGTCCGACGGGCCAGGATGTCGCTGCTGCTCCGAGCCGCTTCTTGCTTGACTCCGTAAACAACCTCCGCTTCTAAGTAAGGATAATTTTTTGCTAAACGCTGACCGTATCCTTCTCGGGCCAACTCTGCCACCTGAATCGCGCGATCGCCATAAGCTTGATTGAGGTGGGTCGCAACATCAGGGGCTAAACCATAGGTGGTTTGTAACTGTATGTCTCCTTGAGCGGAGTAGTTCTCTGCCCCCACTAGCTTCAGACTCTCGGTTTGGGAGGGGCGATCGCAGTTCAGGTTGCCTAATGTCAAAGCGGCATTAACGGTGTCCAAAGCCATTTTGCGATACGTAGTCCACTTACCACCTGTGATCGTGAGCAACCCTGACTCGCTGACATTGATCACATGGTCTCGGGAGAGTTTGGCGGTATCGGCAGCCTTGGGATCAGAAACTAGGGGGCGTAATCCTGCCCAAGCAGCTCGGACATCTCTCTGTGTAACAGGCATGGAGAAGTACTTCTGCAAGTGACGCAGAATATACTCTATGTCTTCCTGAGAAGCTTGGGGATCAGCTGACAGGGTAGTGGAGTTGTCAGTGGTGCCCACTAATGTATGTCCTAGCCAAGGCAAAATGAATAGGACTCGACCATCCTCTGTCTTGGGAATCAGTATCCCGGTTGTAGGTGGCGAGAACTGCTGAGCGAGAACGAGATGCGCGCCAGAACTCAACCGCAGCATGGGCGTAGCACTCAGCTTATCCAACTGGCGAATCGTATCACTAAACGGGCCAGTAGCGTTGATCACAACTTTGGCAACGATCTCCCAACGGTCTCCGCTGAGGCGGTCGCGCACAGTGGCCCCGCACAGTTTACCGTTGGCTTTATTCAGCGCCACTACTTCCACATGATTCGCAACTACTGCTCCTGCTTCAGCAGCAGTCAGTGCTAAAGCCACATTCATCCGAGCGTCGTTGAATTGCCCATCATAATAGAGAACGCCGCCCCACAATCCTGCTGATCTCAACATGGGTAAGCAATCGCGGATCTCCTTAGCACCGAGAAACTGACTCGGAGCCAGATTTGCTTTTCCGGCGAGAGCGTCATACAACTTCAGCCCTGTGAAAAAGTAGGGGATTTGCAGCGGGTTATACAAGGGCATGACAATCGGTAAGGGTTGACTGAGGTGAGGCGCAATCTTTAATAAGACTGCCCGTTCCTTCAACGCATCGCGGACTAAATCAAACTGACTGCGATCGCGCCGCAACACTGCCTGCTCTAGATAACGCACACCGCCATGAATTAACTTGGTGCTACGGCTACTGGTTCCAGCCGCAAAATCGTCTCGCTCTACAAGAGCCACTTTCAAGTTTCGAGTGGCAGCATCTAGGGCAATTCCGGTTCCGGTCGCGCCGCCCCCAATGATTAGCAAATCAAAAGCTTCAGACTGTAGGCGGGCCACGTGCTCTTCTCGGTTCATTCGGGGCTTAAAATGTGAGTTTGGTCTGAATAGACTACTGATTAGGTCAGGCTGACTGCTTGTGCTAACTGTTTGTGTCGTCGTCAGCCTCAAGGAATTGCTGCATGCTATCGATCGCTGGGATAATGTTTTTGCTTTTCTTTCCTGCTTGTCTAGGACTATTGTGGCAGGTGATAGGGGGAGATGAATTATCTACTCAACTGCTGGCGCTTGGTATTTTGTTGCTTTGTGTAGATCAAGCTCGCATGGCAGTGGTGGATCTAGAACAGGTAGCTCAGGCGCGACAACAAATTCAAGATGCTCGCCTCAAGCGTTTCTACCAAGCTACAGTCAGTACCATTGCCCTGGAACTGTTGGGCTTTTATGCTGCCACCCTGTGGCTCGGGTGGGGTTCGCTTGTGATTTTATTGAGCCAAGTTTGGTTCAACCTATGGGCAGGAATTCAACTCCACTCGGCTGAAAAAATAGCGATTCAAGCTTGGGGTATTCCTCAACGGCTCCCGGTTTTAGGCGCTGACGCGATCGGTTTAGTTTTGGTCAGTTTGTGGATGCTAAAAATTGCGCCATTAGGAATTGCTACTGGGCTTTTGGCCTTAGTTTCCCTCTACGGCGCTATGAAGTATGCGTTGCCTGCCAAGCCACTCAGCGAAGTTTCTAGATAAAACCGCATCGAGCTTAAAAGAATCAGCGATCGCATGCAGCCTGAGGGAGTGTTGTGTTAACTTTAAGATACTTGTTTAAGCAAGTATTGACCTACTTTAAAATTTAAAGGAGCTTATTATCGTAGCCCAGAAACAGCTCATTAACCGTCAAATCACGTCCCCTCAGGTCTTTCTTATTGACCATGAAAACAATAATCGTGGCTTGATCGATACCAATGAAGCCTTAAGAATAGCTGAGAGTGTAGAGCTTGACCTTGTAGTAGTCTCGCAGGGTAAGGACGCTCCAGTCGCGAAGATTCTAAATTACGGCAAGCTGCAATATCAGCAAAAGAAGCGGCAGAGTCAGGGTTCACGGCCAACTGTCAAAGAAGTTAGGCTGCGCCCGAATGTTGGCTTGTCTGATTACAAGCTCCGAATCGATAATGCGATCGAGTGGTTAGGTAAAGGCGATTCAGTCAAGTTTATGATTCGTCTACGGGGTCGAGAAAATCAATTTCGCGATCGCGCTGGGGACTTGCTAGACCGCATTGCAGCAGACCTAAGTCAAGTTGGTAAAGTACAGTCGCTTGATAAACGGTCGCTGATTGTTCAGGTCGTTCCTGCCTAGATACTCTAGATATTTAGGAATAATTTTTGATCGTAGGGGCATCTTTTATAGGTGCCCCTACGTTTTAGGTTCAGGTAGGCTGTTCGGGTAGGCAATGCCTCACGTTGCTGTGCCGTTACGCCAGTGCCACCAGTTTCGTGCTCAAATCCCACAGCCGTTGGGCTTTGTTGTCGTCACTGGCTTCGTCGGAAACTTCTTGCACAAAAGATTGACGACCTGGCTTCTGACGATTGCCCCAGCTCCAATACATCCCCGATTCTTTGTACTCAGGATCAGCGACGATCGCGGCCACTCGCTCACCTGCTAGCTCCTGGGAGACATATCCTCCAGTGATGTTTTTCTGGAAGAGGGGAAAGATTTTGCGGAACAGCGGATAGTGGTTGCGGAACAAAGGCGTATCTGCCACACATCCGGGATAGAGGGAGTTAAACGTGATCCCCGTCGATTCGTGATAGCGACGATGCAGTTCCCGCATGGTCAAAACGTTACAGAGTTTGCTGTCTTTGTAAGCTTTGCCAGACTTAAACTTTTTGCCATTAATCATGGTGATCGGCGCTTTAAAGCCTGCTTCAAAGCCCTGGAGATCTCCTAAGTCTGGAGGGGCGGGGATGGGAATCTTGCCACCCAACTCTTTGGGATTGGCCGTCACAGTTCCCAAAATCACCAATCGACGATCAGAGTAAGAAGACTTTTTCAAATCTTCCAGCATGAGGTTGCACAGCAGAAAATGGCCGAGGTGATTGGTTGCGACGCTCAGCTCATAGCCTTCAGCGCTGCGTAAGGGTTCTTTTAATAAAGGGAGATAAACTGCGGCGTTACATACCAGGGCATCTAAAGATCTGCCGCTGGCTCTGAATTTATCGACGAACTGCCGAACGCTGTCTAAAGAACTCAGATCGATCGGCAAGAGGGTATAGCTGTCTTTAGGAATTTGTACCTCTTGAGCAGCGTTTTCTGCCTTGATTAAATCGCGGCAGGCCATCACTACATGCCACCCTTTTTTGGCAAGCGCTTTCGCAGCGTACAAACCAACTCCGGAGGAGGCACCAGTGACCACGACGGTTGGTTTTTGATCTCGTTCCATGCTGTTCAGACTTCAGTTGACCGTTGTTGACCTTTTCTAGGATCTCATACCGTGAACCAGCGCTGCCTATTTTTCGATTGAGCAACAACGGGACTGATTGGCAAAAACTTAGGCTAGGGCGATCGCTGAAATTAAGTTCTGATGAGCTTTTTAGACAAAAATCAAAAATCAAAAAGCTTAGTATTCAAGTCGTTGCTGAATATAAAGGTTTGTGTGGATCTATTAAGTGCCAAAGCTACTCTTTCCAGTGAGACTGTTAAACCTAAGTAGGTAGAAAAATTAAATGTTTAGGACAAAGCTATCCCGGCGGTGAAAGTCTGCTTCTGAGCCCGTGTGAGCCAAAGCCCAATAAGTGACCTTACTATCTTTGGTTTTGACCACTGCGGTAATCGCCACGTCTAGAGGTTGTTCGTCGGGTGCGATCGCCGCCAAATTTAGCTCAAGTGAGAGAGTGTGTGCTTCCGGTTGCGCCTCTACTTCAAAGGGCAGCACCGTAAAAGCTGTTTCCTCTTGCATCCCTTGTCGGTAGCTATCAAAGCGATAGACGTTCCAATCACCAGATGGGGACAGGTTGAATTCCCAGTAGCGATCGCTGTCTCGCAACCCTAAAAAGAACTCGAAACAGGTCTCCTGCCATAGCTCATGTTTACGAGTTGGCATGCCAGATGGAGCAGCGATCGCAATTTTAGACAAATCGCCGGAGAGCACATAACGAATATAGAGTGTTTGTGCTTGGCGGGTAACGGTACCTGCAATCTGGAGATTTGTAAGTGAATTGGTATTAGGAAAGGGTTGCAAAGAGAAAGCTTGGCTATTCATCGCAAATCAGAGATCAGATTTTGGAGAGTCGTGGCTTGAGATTCGATACTTTCAGTTAGCTTAAACTGCACCAAGGCCCTGGCTAGATTATGTTCTAGGTATTTGACCTTGAAGTAGACATTGCCTGCCAAGTGATCTGTCAAGAAGCGTAACCCCAACTCAAAAGCAATTAGACGGATGGAGCCGTACAGGTAGGTATAGTCTGGTTCAGTCAAGAAGTCTTTGGCGATCGCTAAATATCCTTTAAGAATGCCTCGGCACAGATCGGTGTCAAACTGCACCGCTTCCCACTGCTGGGTTTCTTCCCCCGCCGGATTGCAACCCGATCGCAAGCAATCCCCAATGTCGTAATGCACTAAACCAGGCTTAACGGTATCTAGGTCAACCACGCTGACTGCTTTTCCGGTCGTGATGTCAAACATCACATTATTGATTTTGGGATCTCCGTGCATCAAGCGGAGGGGCAGTTTGCCTTGTGCTTTGGCATCTTCTAAGACGTGAACTAAAGCTTGGCGATCGCGGACAAACTGTAGGCAATAGGAGACTTCTGGAGTGAAGTTAGGGTTGGCTTGGGCGAGAACTTGCTCGTAGTGCTGCCAGTAGCGGGGAGTGATGTGGAAGCCTTCTAGGGTATCAGCTAGTTTGGTGGCAGGGAGATCGCTAATCAGGCTATGGAACATCCCCAAGGCATATCCAACTTCTTGGGCCTGAGCCACCTCTTGCATAGTATCGAAAGATTCAGAGCCTTCGATGAAGCTGATGGCTCGCCAGAAGGAACCATGATCATCACTGCAATGGTCTTGTCCGTCTTGGGTGAGGAGAACACGCGGAGTTTCCCAGCGACGGTCGAGGGGGGTGCGTTGTAGGCGATCGCAGACATGCTCGGTGAGGATTCGCATGTTTTGCATCACGAGTTCGGGATGGCGAAAAACTTGAGTGTTGATGCGTTGCAGGACAAAGCGGGTTTGGTCAGGGTCATCCAGGGCAACGAGGAAGGTGTCGTTAATATTGCCATTACCAAAGGCTTGGACGCTGGTAATGCTACCTTGGTGGGCAAATTGGTCAGCAATAGCCACAAGGGGATCTAGAGTACTACTGGGGGTGCGATCGCTGGTCATATCTGCCCTGGTTGACATGGAAAACTTCGCTCACTACTCGCCATGACATAGTGTACGGCGTTGCTGACTCCTAATCCAGAAAACCAGAACCAGCTACAATTGTTTCCTTGTAACATACCGGCTCAAGTCAACTAGGTCAGAAAAACTAAGGTAGTAACTCAAAGATTCGGTTCTTCAGAAGCCCCTAGCCCTGCAATAGAGAGTAAGAAAGGCGAGCCGTGCTTTTTTTCTTGAGATTGAGCTGATTTATAACGAAGATATTCAACAAAGCTTGCCAGTTCAACCAAGGCTTCATCTGGAAGAGTGCTAACTGATTCAATTAGCTTCTGACGCTCTGCTAGCAGTGCATCCATTGTCTAGAGAGTAAAAACGTTATAACTTATTCTACCCTTAATGCAAAGTCTCTCTTGAAAATAAGCAATTACTCCATTCTTAAAAGAGGGTATGAATAATTCACCGACTGCCTTCCGGGTTAGATTTAACAGTTTACTTCGCACTTTTACCACATTTCACGGAGACATTGAAGCTTGGAACACGTTGATTGATAATGTGCAATCTTTCTCTTTTCAATCGTCCCATGCTTTAATCAACGTTTTGATTGACTGGAAAGATGCTAAAGAGTTTATAGCTGAACGAAAATCCCATTACTTCGACTCAGCAGAAATAAAAACCAAAGCGGATTTCGATGGAATGATAGAAAAGATGAATGAGTATGTACGTCGAAAGGAGGCAGGTCTAACTAGAGAGAGTTTAGAAATAGAGTTGTCAGTTTGCAACTCAGATAACAGATTTACAGACTTGGGTTATGTCGTTAATGTTTTGTACCAAATATTTTTGGCTATGAACTTAGCAGTGCCTGGTAGCTGTGATTTCTATTCCGCTGCTGTATCTCCCATTTCTTCGGATGGTAATGGTCCTCGAAAAGAAGAACTACTTTTGTTGGCTGGAAGTGTTTTTGAGGGTGCTGCCGAGCTTGGAGAGAAATGGAACTGGCCGATACTTCAAGATCTTCCAATTCAGAAAGTCCTAGACTGGATACAGCAAATTGGTCTACCTGAATCTCATTTTGCCCACTCTACAACGGAGAGAGCCATTTGTGGTCTGCTACACGTATGCAACCAACCAGATATTTCTCCTAGTGAAGTAGTTTGGCTGGCACAAGCACTAGAAGCACTTTTTGATACACCCCAAGCTGGAATTTCAAAGGTTTTACGAGAGAGAATTTTCCTTGTTTTAGGAGAGCCACCGGAGAACAGCAAAAAAATCAAGAAGGCAATCAATGCGTTCTATGATTACAGATCAAGATATGTTCATGGTGAAATCCCAATTCCTAACCCTATGTCACTGAGACTATCAGATAGCTCATTAGATGATTTCATTAATGAACTGATGGAACATGTTGATCTAGCTATGCTTCTAGTTGTTGCTGCTCTCCAAAAACTGATTGTTCAAGGAGGTAGTACTTTTGAGTTCTCAGAAGCTGTATCAATCCATAAAATTCCATTCAAATCTAAATAGATAATGACTATAGCCATTATCATAACCACACAGCACTACTTATACTTTGACCACGTCTGATTAACCGCGATCGCTCTTTCACTCTAGGCAGGATGTGTTAGATAAATTACACTGGCCTTGCGGGAATACTATTGTGGTGGAGAATGGGTGTGCGTTTTCCAGGAATTAAGGCTATTATCCTTGCTACTATTCCTGCGATTTCCTAAACTACTACTCGCTCTTCCACTGCACAATCCATTGCGATCGCTTAAACCTTAGGGTGAAAGGCACGACCATCAATCCTAATTGCCTACTATATGAAAAAGCGAGGCTCCTGTAAGACTTGGAAATTCCCAGCACAAAAACTGCAACTTGTTCTGGTTGTGCCGTTTGTTTTACAAGTTTTTGGAGCAGTCGCGATCGTTGGCTATCTATCGTTTAAGAATGGACAGCGAGCAGTCAACGAATTGGTGCTGAACTTGGAGAGTCAAGTTGGCAAACAGATTGATCAACACCTAGAAAACTATCTATCTAGCACCCGCAAGCTCAATGAACTGAACGCAACCGCCATTAGCTCTGGCTTAATCAACCCCAATGATCTAGACGGGTTAGGACGTTTTTTCTGGAAGCAAGCCAAGCTCTACAACGTGGGTTATATCCTTTTTGGCTCCACCAATGGCAAATATTTGGACGTGGGCCGCCCGTTGACTTATCCAGTCGAGCTAATTACCGAGCGGATCAACCCCAGCGAATTTGGCAATCAAAACCTCCATATCTATGAGCCAGATGCACAGGGAAATCGAGGTAGACTGCTCGACAAAGATTCAGGCTATCCGTTTCAAAAGGAGAGTTGGTACACTGAGGTAATGCAGACAGGGAAACCCTTGTGGTCTTCAGTCTATACCTGGCAAAGCGAAGCCGCCAATCCTCTCGCGATTTCGATTAGTAGTCCAGTTTATGACAAGAATAAAAAGATCATTGGAGCGATCGCCGTTGAGCAGCGTCTAGGCCAAATCAGCAGTTTTCTCCGCGATTTAGACATCAGTGATTCTGGACAAGTCTTTATTCTAGAACGCAATGGTCTACTAGTTGCTAGCTCCGGGACAGAGTCACTCTCTAGGCTGGTTAACCAGAAGCCACAGCGGTTAAAAGCGATCAACAGTCCCAATTCTATTGTTCAAGGCGTTTCCATCCAGCTTCAACAGCGCCTGAATAATTTTGCCAACATTACTACAGCTCAAGAACTACAACTTGACTTACAAGGAGAGCGCTACTATGTGCGAGTCACGCCTTGGCGCGATCCCTACGGGCTAGATTGGCTGGTTGTGGTAAGCCTGCCAGAACGCGAATTTATGGCTCAAATTGATGCCAACACTCGCACCACAGTTTGGTTGTGTTTAGCAGCCCTGGGAGTTGCTTCGATCCTGGGTATCTTTACTTCTCAGTGGATTACTCGTCCCATCTCCAGACTCAACCGAGCCAGTCAAGCCATGGCATCTGGCAACTTAGATCAAACTGTAGAAGAGAGTGGGATTCAGGAGATCAACGCATTAGCGAATTCTTTCAATTACATGAGTGGACAGCTACGCGAATCCTTTACGGCGCTAGCCAGTAGCAATGAAGAACTTGAAGATCGCGTAGAAGACCGCACGACAGAACTCAAAAATGCTTTAACTGAGTTGCAGCGGACCCAAGCTCAGATGCTTCAGAGTGAAAAAATGTCTAGTCTAGGCCAACTAGTCGCTGGCATCGCCCACGAAATTAATAACCCAGTTAACTTCATTTATGGCAACTTGGGTTATGCCCAGAAATATATCCGAGATTTATTAGGATTCTTGCAACTTTACCAACAGCATGATCCTCATCCTGTCCCCGAAGTCAAAACCGCTGCTGAAGCAATTGATTTAGAGTTTTTGCAAACAGACCTGCCTAAAATATTGTCGTCAATGCAGGTCGGCACCGATCGCATTCGTCAAATTGTGCTCTCTCTCCGCAACTTCTCGCGCATGGACGAAGCGGAGATTAAACGAGTGAACATCCATGAGGGAATTGACAGTACCTTGCTCATTTTGCAGCACCGCCTCAAGGCTCACTCGCATCGCCCAGAGATTGAAGTCATCAAAAACTATGGAGATTTGCCGCTAGTCGAGTGTTACGCTGGACAACTCAACCAAGTATTTATGAATATTTTGGTGAATGCGATCGATGCTTTAGAAGAACTGCCTGAGATCAATAACCTCAGCCAAATCGAAATTTCAACTGCGGTGGTGGATGAAAAGTGGATACAGATCGCGATCGCAGATAATGGCCCTGGCATCCCTAAAGATGTTCAAGCCCGCATCTTTAATCCCTTTTTTACCACCAAACCTGTGGGTAAAGGAACCGGGATGGGGATGTCAATCAGCTACCAAATCATTACAGAAAGACATAGAGGCAAACTAGAGTGCCTCTCTTATCCTGGTGAAGGAACCCAGTTTGTGCTCCACATTCCGAGTCAACTCAGCTGAGCGCCTCAAACTGTTGCCAGCAGAGGTAGAGCGCTCTAGGAACATGGAAGCAACCTTTCCATTTGCCGCCTTTGAGATTCAATAGGACTTCTCCACGACGATTGAGATAGCCAAACCACTCACCATATTCCGGGTCAGCAAAGTGTGACCAGGTGTAATCGTGCAGCTTTTGGTACCATTGCCAACAATCCTCGCGCCCGGTTAAGCGATAACCCATTGCCAACGCCACCAAGGATTCCACATGCACCCACCAGAGTTTTTGGTCCCACTCTAGCTGTTGCGGGGGGTGGCCCTCGGCATCCATGAAGTAATACAGGCCGCCATATTCTGTATCCCAAGCAAAGTTAAGGATATTCAGCACCACATCCACTGCCTGGTGAATTGTGGCAGTATCTTGGCACCGATTAGCAATATCCATGATGAACCACATCGCCTCAATCCCATGACCTGGATTAATCAGCCGCCCCTCAAAAGAATCCACATGGGAGCCATCAGGAGCCACATTCTCGTACATTAACCCGCGATCGCGGTCTAGGAAGTCGGTCATTACTTCCTGCACTGTAGCTTCCAGAACTTGCTCCAGTTTCTCCTGAGGCAACAGCCATTCCATCTCCAAAGAGAGGTTAGCTAAAATCATCGGTACTGCCAATGACTTCAGCAGGCGAGTACCCGGATAGGTTTTGTTGTACTTGCCCTTGGGGTTCTCCTTCCGGCGCAACACGTTGTTGTAAGCCTGTAGTGCGATCTCCTTAGCACTCTCTTCCCCGGAAGCCAACGCATATTTGCTAAAGGCCATCGCTGCGAAGCAGTCCGAGAAGATGTTGTAGGGCTGCACTAAAGGGTTGCCAGCGCGATCGATCGCGAAGTACCAATTTCCCTCAGCATCGCGACCATGCTGCGCGAGAAAATTGGCTCCGTGCGCGGCAATCTTCAGCCAGTTCTCTCTCTGTTCCAATTGGTTATACAGCATCGAGAAGATCCAGACTTGGCGATTTTGCAACCAGATAAACTTGTCGGTGTCATAGACTTGACCCGTGCGATCGAGACAGGTGAAGTAGCCGCCTTGCTCCCAATCGAGCGAGTGCTGTTCCCAAAAAGGAATGACATCATTGAGGAGCGCGTTTTTATACAGTTCAGCTAGTTGCTTAAAATCGTGCTCCATCACCATTTCCTCTATCTTCTAACCCAACAGCGTTTATTATCTCCTACGCTTAGCTGATCGAGGTGGGGCGATCGCTCAGGCTTGCAGTTGATAAGCCAAGGCCACCCACTCGTTACAGCGTTCTGAGTCAATGATGGTAAAGCCTGCTGCTGCGAGGGCCGCTGTTACTTCCGCTTCGTGATCTGTAGTGAAGCCAGCCGTAATCAACCGTGCGCCTTGAGTCTGTCGCAGGGCTTGGCGGTAGTCATCTGCGAGGGCAACATGCACCCGCGCTAAAATATTCGCCATGATTAAGTCAAACTCTGCGATCGCCTTCACGGTAGGCACCTGATCGCTAATATCTCCCCCCATCCAATGCCCTAGCTCGCTGCCACCCCCCAAACTGCCTTCCATCACCCTGACTTGTTGCGCCACACCATTACGCTCCACAGCATCTTGCGTAGACTCTACAGCCACCCTGTCGTTATCTAGAGCCAGGACTTGTGCCCCCAGCTTCGCGATCGCTACACTCAAAATCCCCGAGCCTGATCCTAAATCGAGCGCCCGCATTTCAGGCCTAACATGACGCTCTAGTAACAGAAGGCTCAGCCGAGTGGCTGGATGAAAACCGCTGCCGAAGGCCAGACTTGTCTGTATCCTTAAGGTAAGTTCATGGGCTGTTTCAGGTTGGTAAGGTATATCCCCAGGCAAGACCACAAAGCGCTGTCCGATGCGGTGAACTAGGGAACTCACCGTCTCTGGTAAAACAGGCTTCTCTTCTACGATCGCAGCTTGTAGCTCTGTGGTTAGCCCGGTGCGGTGTAAGGGAGAAAGCACAGACTCAATTTCAGCGATCCGAGTGCGCACCCGGATATCGTAAGGGAGATATAAGCAAATCGTGAATGCCCAGTCATGAGGGGGAGTTTCTGGCTCCCTGGGGCAGCGAGAATCTAATTCACTGTAAGCCGTAACTCGAATTTCTCCTTGATAGTCAGTTCCTGCTAGCAGCGTCTGAACCCAGTCCACCGCCTCTGGTGTGGTATCCAGGCTCAATTCGATCCACGACATACTTACTTGCCTAAAGAGGTCATTCTAGCGCGGCTCAAGGTAGCTCGATCAACTCCAGTTGTTCTTGACGGAAGACCAAAGGTTGCCGGATCTGCCAGGTTTTGTCTTGGGAGAGCTGCAATACCTGCTGATGATGATTCGCTAGGTTCGGGCGATGACCCACGCTCAAGAAAGTAGTACCGATCGCTTGTAGATGTTGATAGAGTTTTTCCTCGTTGTCGAGATCCAAAGCACTCGTCGCCTCATCCAAGATGGCGTACTTCGGTTGGTTGACCAGTAGGCGGGCAAAAGTGAGACGCTGTTGTTCTCCTAACGATAAGACTTCCGCCCAGTCTCGTTCAGCCTCAAAACCACCAAAGCGTTCATCTAGATCTGCTAAATTCACCTGTTGCAGCACTTGCTTTAAGTGTTGGTCATCCACCTGAATATGCGTGTTGGGATAGAGCAGTTGGTCCCGTAGAGTCCCCATTACCATATAGGGACGTTGGGGTAAAAACAGAATCTGATCTGGTTCGGGGCGCAAGATGGTACCACGACCCGTATTCCATAACCCAGCGATCGCGCGTAGTAAGGAACTCTTACCGCAACCACTCGGCCCCATTACCAACAGCCCTTGCCCAGCCTGTAACTCAACGGATAAGTTTTCGATCAGCGTGCGTTGGTGGTTGGGCGTTTCTAAGGTGAGATGTTCTACCGCGACGCGATCGGCAGCAACGGTTTGAATGGTTGCTTCAGTCAGCGAGTCAGGAGCATCAGTAGTTTGGTTGTTTTCTGGCTTTTCTAGAAACTCAGCAAAGGTATACAAACGATTGATGCCAGCTCCAAATGTCGTCAGAGCTTGGAAGCGAGCCACTACCACATTCAGCGAGAAAAAGACCCGCACAAAGGCTCCCTGGGCTTCAGTGACTTTGCCTACCTCCATCTCCCCCGCAAAGATCGCTGGCGCTACAACTAAAGCTGGCAGTACGAAAGGGATAAATTCATAGGCGTTGGTCAACACATTCAGATTCAATTCCCAAAGCAGCAGCCGCTTGACGTTGTCGAATACCTCTAGGAATCGGTGTTGAATCTGCTGCGACTCGCGTTCCTCACCTCGATAAAAGGCGATCGCTTCAGCATTCTCCCGAATTCGCACCAAACTAAAGCGAAAGTCAGCTTCTTTTTTGAGTTGCTCAAAGTTGAGTCGTACCAATGGTTTACCAAACACAACCGTTGTGACGATCGTGCCAACTAGAGCATAAAGCACCAGGAAAAAAACCAAAGGTTGAGAAATTCCCCAAAGCACGCCACTAAAGGCAATCACCGACAACACCGACTCCACTAACACCAACAAAAAGGTGAGAGATTCTTGGGTAAAGCTGCGAACATCTTCAGCAATCCGCTGGTCTGGGTTGTCAATCTCTGTGTTGGAGGTATTGAGATGGTAGTAGGCCCGATTGCTAAAGTAATTTTCGAGAAAGCGATTGGTCAGCCAACGCCGCCATTGCAAACTCAGGCGATCGCGCAAATATCGGTAACCTGCCAGCAGAGGGGCATACAGGACCAAGACGGCAATAAAGATAGTGACTGTTTGCCAAAACCGAGGTTCATCCCGAGCCGAAAGCGCGGAGATCAGCACGCCTCGCTTGTTGTTGAGCACTACGCTCAGCCCCGTATAGGCCAGCAAAAACAGCACCACTCCCAGCAATAAGCCTCTAGCTTGCCATTTCTCATCCCCGAACCAGTAGGATTTGGCGATCGCCCAAAACTGCTGAAACACTTTGAAGTTCAATCGATCCATCTGCTTATTTTCCTTGGAATTGCTTTGCGAACGGGGCAAACCCTTCAAAGGCTAAACCGGTCTCAAGCAGGTTGGAATCTGCCCAATAGTCGATCCTATAGCAATCCCAACTTGATCAGCGCAGAGGCCGACCAGATGCAACTTCAAGTGTTTTCAGAACTAGTTGATACCGCTGCCGCTGATTCTAATGTTGGTTCTGGGGTCGGCTTAGATGGCTCAGCGTCACTGGTCAGGTCAGCAATCCGTTGTCTCAGAGCTTCTTGCTGTTCTTTAAAACATGAATCAGGATATTGTCTCATGGCTTCTCGGCACGACTTTAGAGCCGTTTCTAGTTCACCCAACTGCCATAAACAGTTAATTTGATAGAAATGAGCGTGCCGCACCGAATAGCGATCGCTTGACTGGCTTTGCACAATCGGGTTAAGCCATTGCAGCGCTTCTTCGTAGCATCCAAGTTGATAGAGTGCATAACCTCGATCCGAGCGAATGTGCTCACTATCCGGTGTGTATTTCAAATAGATATCAAAGGCAGTAATCGCTTCCTCGTAGCGCTCTAGCTGCAATAATGTGTCTCCACGTTCATGAGCCAAACTTGGATCACGGGGTCGCAGCTCATAAGCTCGGTCGTAGCTGGCGATCGCTTCCTCAAATCGTTGTAGCTTGGCTAACGCTAATCCTTGTTCGTGCCAGAGGCGGAAGTTGCGAGGAAAACGCTTCAATCCTTCTGCATAGACAGCGATCGCTGTCTCATATTGATCTGCTTGTTCTAAGTCTTTGCCATAAGCTAACCACTGGATCGCTTGAGTAAAAGGCAGCTCGGTTAAATCTTGGGGTTCCAAATCTGGTTCAGCCTCTGGGTTGGCTGTGTCACCAGTTGCGGGCGGATCGGCAGCAGCACGACGACGGTAGCCAGCCAAGTGCCAACCTAGGCTGAGACCGAGGATGAATACAACGACACTCCAGTCGGAATTGGCTAAGGTCGGCGTAGCTTCCCAATCCCTGAAATCTTGGCTCTCCAGTCCGGTAAACGTTTGTCTCGCCATTTCTTTGCTCAACTCCAAGCTCTCAGCGCCCCAATTAGCCATTCAGTTAGACTTCAACGAGCTACACTTAAATTTCTGAAACATTCTCGGTGCGATCGCTGACCTTGAAGTAACAAATTGCCGACAAAAAGTAGCTTTCACGCTAATTTGATTTGCTAAGTTTATGCTTTTCAGAATCGGGGTTGCAGTTTATACCGAGTCAGATTACCAACTCTTTATAGAAATGTGAACTCAGGTTAATCTAAGTCTACCTCTTGGAGGATGAAGATTTTCTGTCTGATCCCTAAGAGTCAGAGATAAGGACTTATCAATAGTGATGACTCTGTCCATCGGTCAGCAATGGTTGGGATAGAACAACTAACTATCGGCACCCTAGTGCGCCACCTTCGTCCGGATATGTTTCAGAGGTAGAGTGACAACTGTGAATGCAGAACGAGAGGCAGCTATCCGAGAAGCCATTCTCGCGGGTGGGGGTGAAATGGGGGCGCTGATGCGATCGCGAGACTGGTCGCAAACATCGCTAGGCCCCGTGGAGCAGTGGTCGCAGAGCCTCAAAACTGCTGTACGCATCATGCTGACCTCGCAACAGCCGATGTTTGTCTGGTGGGGCGAGGAGCTAATTAACCTTTACAACGACGCCTACAAAGCTATTCTTGGCGGTAAACATCCAGGAGTTTTAGGCCAGCCCGCTTCAGTCGTCTGGCGAGAGATTTGGAACCAAGTCGGTCCCCGTGCGGCCTCGGTAATGCGTAAAAATGAAGGCACCTATGACGAAGCACTGCTGCTGATCATGGAACGCAACGGCTACCCGGAGGAAACCTACTACACATTCTCCTATAGCCCCGTACCGGATGACGAGGGTGGGACAGGCGGCATCCTTTGTGCCAACACAGACGATACGCAGCGCATCATTGGTGAACGGCAGTTGTCGCTACTACGGGAACTGGCCGCTAGAACCGCCGATGCCCGAACGTTTGATGAAGCTTGCACCCTAAGTGCTGCCTGTCTAGAAACCTATCTTTACGATCTCCCTTTCGCCATGATTTATCTGGTTGATCCAGATCAGCGGCACCTGTTTCTGGCGGGAACTAGTGGCATTGATCGGGGTCACGCGATCGCTCCTGAAATAATCTCTCTGGATGATGGCGCTTGGTGCTTTGCAGAAGTGCTCGAAACCCGTCAATTTTGTTTAGTCACTGACCTAGAGAAACGTTTTGACGACCTGCCCACAGGATCTTGGGATCGCTTACCCCATCAGGCAGTCGCACTGCCGATCTCCCCATCTGGACAGACTGGTAAGGCGGGTATCTTAGTAGCGGGTCTCAATCCGTTCCGGCTGTTGGACGATAACTATAAGGGATTTCTTGATCTGGTAGCAGCGCAGATCGCCGCTAGTATTGCTAATGCCCAAGCTTACGAGGAAGAGCGGAAACGAGCAGAAGCTTTGGCAGAACTCGATCGCGCTAAAACTGTCTTTTTCAGCAATGTCAGCCACGAATTCCGTACCCCTCTAACTTTAATGCTGGGTCCTACTGACGATGCCCTGGCTGACCAGACCGAACCCCTACCGCCTAATCAGAGAGAGCGGATTGAGACGGTACAGCGCAATGGACTGCGGTTGCTGAAGCTAGTCAATACACTGTTAGACTTTTCCCGAATTGAGGCAGGGCGAGTTCAAGCCTTATATGAACCTACTGATTTGGCAGCTTTGACGACAGAACTAGCCAGTGTTTTTCGCTCTGCAATCGAGCGGGCTGATTTACACCTGGTTGTAGATTGCCAACGCTTACCTGAGGCTATTTATGTAGACCGAGAGATGTGGGAAAAGATAGTGCTTAACCTACTCTCCAATGCCTTTAAGTTCACCTTTAACGGCGAAATTTCAGCTCGCTTGCAGTGGATGCAAGATCACGTTGAGTTAGCAATTCGAGATACTGGTATTGGTATCCCAGCCACTGAAATTCCCCATTTGTTCGAGCGGTTTCATCGAGTCAAGGGAGCCCAAGGACGTAGTTTTGAGGGATCAGGGATTGGTCTCTCCTTGGTTCAAGAATTAGTTAAGCTGCATGGAGGCGCGATCGCTGTAGAAAGTATAGAGGGGCAAGGCACCTGCTTCACCGTCTCGATTCCCACCGGAGCTGCTCATCTCCCGCCAGAGCGCATTAGTGATACTCGCACATCATCTACAACAGCGGTAGGCTCGGCCTCCTTTGTGGCAGAAGCCTTGCGCTGGCTACCTGAAAAGGATGTTTATGTTAGTGAAACAACGCCTCAGGAGATCAACAAAAGGATCAACGTGGGAGCGAATTTATCGTTAAATTCTTCATCTTTACTTCCTCAGCCTGCGGCTCGTATCCTCTTGGCTGATGACAACGCCGACATGCGCGATTATGTGAAACGGCTCTTAAGTCAGCGATATACAGTAGAAACCGTTACAGATGGTCTTGCTGCCCTCGCTGCGATTCATCACCACCCGCCTGACTTAGTGTTAACAGATGTCATGATGCCAGGGCTCGATGGCTTTGCCTTATTGCGATCGCTTCGTTCCGATCCTCAGACTCAAGATATCCCCATTATCCTGCTATCAGCTCGCGCGGGCGAAGAGTCTCGTGTCGAGGGGTTGGAAGCTGGAGCTGATGACTACTTGATTAAACCATTCTCAGCTCGGGAACTGCTGGCACGAGTGGAAGCGACCTTAAAGCTAGCGCGATTGCGGCAAGAAGCCACCCAGCGAGAGCAAGGTCTACGGGCTGAAGCGGAGGCAGTTAGAGTTCGTTTAGAGAGTGTTTTGGCAGGCATTAACGATCAGTTTATTGTGCTGGACCGGGAGTGGCGCTACAGCTTCATCAATGAACAAGTCCTGCGAGTGACGGGTAAGCGTAAGGAAGAGTTGCTAGGCCAGCGTGTTTGGGATGTGTTTCCCGACATGGTCAACAGTCTATTCGGAACTGAGGTGTGTCGGGCAGTTGCTGAACAAACAGTGGTTCGATTTGAGGTTTTTTATCCACCCTATCAGCGTTGGTTCGAGAACCGGATTTATCCTTTTGCCGAAGGTGTCACTATTTTTGTGACTGACATTAGCGATCGCAAGCAAGTAGAAACAGCGCTATTGGAAAGCGAGGAGCGATTCCGCCACATGGCAGACAACGCCCCCGTCATGATCTGGGTAACTAATTCAGCAGGCCAATGTACTTACCTGAGCCAAAGCTGGTACGAATTCTCCGGTCAGAGTGAGATAAGTGGTTTGGGTTTGGGCTGGTTGGATGCTGTCCATCCAGATGACCGCAGCGACGCTAAGGATAATTTTATAAAATCTAGTCAGCGTGGTGAACCGTTTCGCGTAGAGTATCGTTTGCGGCGTCACGATGGTGAGTATTACTGGATGCTGGATGCAGCGGCTCCCTGGCATGGGGCGGAAGGTGAATTTAAAGGATATATCGGTTCAGTTATAGACATTTCGGATCGCAAACAAGTAGAAGCGGAGCGGGAGCGATATGCGGCGCAAAGCTACCATCTTCTGCAACTTGAGCAAGCGGCCAGAGCGGAGGCTGAACGTGCTAACCGGATTAAAGATGAGTTTCTAGCAGTCTTATCCCATGAGTTGCGATCGCCTCTCAACCCTATTTTGGGTTGGTCAAAGCTGCTACAACAAGGCAAGTTAGATGAGCAAACAACCCAGCGGGCGCTAGAAACGATTGAGCGCAACGCCAAACTACAAACCCAGTTGATCGAAGATCTGCTAGATGTCTCCCGCATCCTACAAGGCAAGATGACTTTGAATGTGAGTCCAGTTAACCTAGTCACAGTCATCCAAGCGGCGATCGAAACCGTACGTTTGGCGTCGGAGGCCAAACAAATTGAAATTCAAACTCTGTTTGCGGCTGATGTCGCCCAGATCTCCGGAGATGCGGCTCGAATTCAACAAATTGCCTGGAACTTGCTCTCCAATGCCATCAAGTTCACTCCCGCAGGTGGACAGGTAGAAGTTCGATTAGAGCCAGCAGGCACTCAGGCCCAGATTCAAGTTAAAGATACTGGAAAAGGCATCAACTCAGCATTTCTGCCGCATGTGTTTGAGTATTTTCGACAGGAAGATGGAACAACTACCCGTAAATTTGGCGGCTTAGGATTAGGGTTGGCGATCGTTCGTCACCTGAGCGAGTTGCACGGTGGTACTGTTGAGGTTGAAAGCCCTGGGGAAGGGTTAGGATCTACCTTTACAGTTAGAATTCCGCTCCAGAGGCTAGCTTCAGAACCCTCACAACCTCAGAACTCAGATACCACTACCATTGACCTGAGCGGAGTACGCGTGTTGGTGGTAGACGACGAAGCCGATATGCGGGATTTAGTCGAGTTTATTCTGACGCAATATGGAGCCGAGGTCAGTTCAGTAGCATCTGCACTAGAGGCTTTGACTCTTTTGGAGCAGTTCCAACCAGATCTCTTAATTAGTGATATTGGTATGCCCATCATGGATGGTTATATGCTGATGCGCCAGATCAAAGCCCGTTTTGCAGACGCCTCTGCTTCAGGCAACTCACTAGAACTCAATCAGCATTCAGCATGCAGCAAAGCCATACCCAAAGCGATCGCCCTCACTGCCTATGCGGGAGAGATAGACCAAAAACAAGCTCTTGCCGCTGGTTTTCAGCAGCATGTGGCAAAACCTGTAGAACCCGATGAGCTAGTCAAGGCGATCGTCACATTGCTCGGAAAGGGCGATCGCCTGTGATTATAAGTGATGGACACAACTGGACTCGAACCAGTGACCCCTACGATGTCAACGTAGTGCTCTAACCAACTGAGCTATGCGTCCTAGCAAGCCTTACGGCTGTTCTAGCTTACACGTTAGGACAACCTTAAGACAATGCGAGAGATTAGACCGATCAATAACAATGGCTCTATCCAGCTAAAGTTTTCCTTTGCTGGCAAGCGTCATAGCTTTAACCCTATTCCGGGGGCTCACTACACAAATAGTCGAGACCTAGCCACGGCAAGGGCGATCGCTGTAAAGATTCAGAACGATATCCTAGCTGGCAACTTTGACCCTACGCTAAACCGTTATAGATTGGCCCCTCAGCCTATAGTTACAGCAGCCAAGCCTAACACTCTGTTGCATCTGTGGGACGCTTGGGTTAGCAATCTCGAGCTATCCCCAACCGCTAGGGCTAACCATTATGAATGGGTCAGACGGATGATCGTTAAGGCTAACCCTGGCATAGCTGAGACCGACTGGCTGATAAGGACTCAACTAGGCCCAAGAACCTTACGCGATCGCTTGCAGCTTATACGGGCTTGCTGTAACTGGGGTGCTAGTCAAGGTTGGTTGGAGGTTAACCCTTACGCCCGCTTGAGGCTCCGGAATGATAGCCATAAGGAAACTAAGCCTTTCACATTTAGCGAGATAGCAGCTATCCTAACGGGCTTTGAAGCGATCGCGCCTGACTATCTGCCTTTCGTTAAGTTCCTGTTTCTAACTGGGGTTAGAATCTCCGAAGCGATCGGGCTCACTTGGGGTCATGTGGACTTTGACAGGCAGACTATAACGATCTGCGAGTCCTTGTCTATTGACGTGACTGGGAATGGTTATAAGCGAGTCAGGAAAACAACCAAGACTGGGAGCATTAGACACTTGCCCATGAATGAGCCCCTGAGGGTGCTGCTGTTGTCTGTTAGCCCCACTAACCCTAGCCCGGATGCCTTAGTCTTCACAAGTGCTAGGGGTTGTGTCATTGACTCCGGGAACTTCAGAGAGCGGTTATGGGTTAAGGTGCTCAAGCAATCGGGAGTGCCTTATAGGAAGATCCACACTATTAGGCACACCTTGATCAGTCACGCTATAGAACAAGGCATCCCAATGACGGGAGTCGCTTATCTGGCTGGTCATAAGGACACAAGGATGGTGATGCAGACTTACGGGCACATGGTTAATAGACCTGACTTGCCAGAGATGCCGATCTGAATAGCTAGGAATGCTTAGATGGTTAGCTTGACGATAGGGGCTGCGTTGTGCCAGGAAAGGAGGGTCTAGCTAAGGCCAAGCATCTGTGCCTTTCCAAGCGATTAACTAGGAGCTAAAGCTGTTGAATATTGAAGCATTAATGAGCACACCTCAACACTTGTGGAGTGTCTTTGAAGGCTATCTATTGGCTCATCCCCCGTTTGCGCCCATCATAGGAGCTTTTCTGGGAGCATGTATTGGCCCTACGGTCGCTTTCGTCTTAAGTCAACGAGCAACTCGTAAGCAACTAGATGCAGCAACCAAGAAGCAAGGGGAATCAGTTCGTAAGATGCTTGAACTTGAGATACAACACAACCTTGAGTTGCTTGACTTATGTTACAAAAGCTTAACCGATAGTGAGCTGAAGCCGTTTCCCATTCTTTACGCAAAAGTTTTCGAAAGCCAAATATCTACGTTGCCTACAGCGCTGAAGGATGAGGAGATCACGAAAGTTTTCAAGTTTTATAACAGGCTAGAAACGCTTCAAAAAGTGCAGCGCAAGTTATTGGAGTTACAGAAAGAGTGGAGGGAGATTAACCTCCTAGCAAAACAGGCGATCGCGGTTGAAAAGGAAAAATCACAAAACCGACTAGCTAAGACTAGGGCTCTCATTGAGAGGGACAACGTATTAGCCGAAAGATATGTCCAACTGTGGGAGAAGTTCAAAAGACTCCTGAAGGAAAACATTAATACAGGGAACCCCCTTCAGCCTGTTCAGGAGACTAAGAACTTAGCTGATGAATCTAAAGCATTTACGGGTGACCCTAGCGTCAGCAAGTGGTCTGAACCCCCTGATGAGGCTGATGATGTCTCTTTCATTGATGCGTCTGAGACACCTGATGAAGCCTACTATTCAGCCCTTGAGGAGGCTTATGAACTCCTGAGTGAGCCCGAAAATGAATAGCAGCTAGAAAGCATCTTGCTCAGATGTGTCTGAACTAGTTCCTGAATGCTCTGTAACTGCATATTGCCAGATAGCACCCAAAGTGGGCTTGTCCAACTCCCCATCCTCCCCATCATCACCATCATCCTCCCCATCAAATCAAGGGGTGATGGGGAGCTTCAAAGCAAGACCTAGAAACCTTTTCAGCTAATCCTCCCCATCATCACCATCATTTTTAGATAAAAGTGGTTAAAGACTAAATATCTATAGAGGTTATAGCTATTCTGATGGTGATGATGGTTAAGATCTCTAGAACCCTTGCTATATAAGGAAAAGGCGCTCCCCATCAACTTATAGAGCTTGGTGAGGATCATGGGGAGTGATGGGGAGCTTGGTGAGGGTTGGAGCACCCCGGTTAGCCTCTGCTTGAGACATAGAGAAAACTCTATGAGAAGCCGCTAAATATTTAAAAAGTCTAATAGCTGCGTTATCGGTTTATCTTATTGGAGCCTCGCCAAACCTAAAGTTAAGTCTATGAATCTTTGGCTTCGATCGCTGGAACCCGCATTCCACCGTAAGAGTTGATCAAACCAAGGATCAAACCAAACATCCGTCCACTTTAGAGGTGTCAGCCCACTGTCCGCTAAAGGCCACATCCGATGCAAAAGAAAACTATCCGCTTCACACAAAACCAGATCGCCTATCTAGAAACTGTGCAGCAACGAGAGGGTCTGCCCGACCTATCAAGTGCCTTACGTTACATCATCACGCTTTCTCAAGCCGTTGATGAAGTCGAGACAAGAACCCAAGCGGCTATCGAGGCTAAAGCAGCTATCAAAGCGATCGCGGCAAACCAAGCCTAGACCCAAAACAAGACCCCAACCTAGCGCTAACTAGACCGGGGTCAACAGACCAGACAGAAGAAAACATTAACCAACCCTATTATGTACGATTCAGATTTCCAGATCGACATCTTTGAAAGCCAGAACCCCTTAGCCCTTATCCGCTCTGTTGGGTTAGACTTCGTTAGCTGTGTAGTTGACCATCCCGGCTCCAGTCACTACAACAACCAGGACGCTAGAGCCGTTAAAGAAGCTCGTTATGCTGCCAAGTGCTACATCAAGCAAGCAAGCGATAAAGGCTATGCATTCTGGCAAGTCTTCGAGGCCGTCTACAAAGGCCGACTAGACCAAGATGCTTGGTCAGGAGATCTCTATCGAGACGATCGCGGCAATCGAGTCGTTAGCGTAGCAGACCTGATCAATCCCTTAGAGGATGCCTTAGGGATGCTAAACAAACTCTCCCCTGAGCAGTTACAGCGCCGTTTAAGTGGGATGCTGTATCCCTTCAACCCCGTTAAGCGCTATTTAGAGAAGCTTCCCAGGCTCAGTCCTTCTGACTGGTCAGAATGGGAAAGCCTAGCGGAGCAGCTATTTGGCACCTCTGACCATATGGCACAGGTCAAGCTTTCCCGTTGGCTAATCGGAGCCGTAGCTAGGGCTGTAGATCCCGGCTGCAAAATGGATACAGCCTTAGTCATCCGGGGGCAGCAAGGCATCGGAAAGACCTCAATGCTAGCAGCTCTATTCGGTGCTCACTTCCGGACACTACACAGCCATCAAAACCCTACAGAGCAGCAGCGGGTGATGCAGCAAGCTTGGGGTTGTGAACTAGGAGAGCTTGAGGCCACCTTCAGAGCTAAGGATATCTCAGCGCTCAAAGCGTTTCTGACTGAGACTCATGACAACTACAGAGATCTCTATATCAACTCCCCGATCGCTAGACCTCGGCATAGTGTCTTTGCCGGAACGACTAACGAAACAGCCTTTCTAAATGATGCTACGGGCTCCCGTCGTTTCTGGGTCATTGATGCGGGTTCTTATCAGATCCCAGTTGAATGGGTCAAAAAGAACCGCGATCGCATCTGGGCAGTTGCTTATCATCTGTATATCTCTGATGAGCAGCACTGGCTAACTGCGACAGAAGAGGAGCTATCCGCAGCAGCTAACCAAGCCTTCCAAGCCGCTAACCCATTAGCCGACAGCTTAGAGCAAGATATCCGGAAGCTAGAGGAAAAATACGGGACGATCGCTGTCTCTGGCACAGATGCCCTAACCCATCTCCTAGGGATAAAGCCAGAAAACCATAAAAAGCATCAGCGTGATATGGCAGCAGCCATACAGCACCTAGGTTATGAGCGGAAGCAGTTCAGAAACAAACAGCTAAACGGTTGGTTTTACGTCAAGCCTGAGGCGGACAGCAATGAACTAGTTCCCTTTGACATCCGCATGCTAGACCAAATCCGCTTCGGACGCTAGACGCGACACTGGGGCTCCTCAGCCCCTCTAACTCAACTTATGGACTTCAGGATGCTAAGGCTTCTATCTATCGTTTTTGGTGTGCTGGCTGTCCTATGTATGGCATGGGCTCTCTATCAAGTGGGTCTCTCTCACTGGGATGTAGTGAACTATTTCACCTGTCTTTCCCTAATCTTCCTTGTCCTACACGCGGTTTTTAGTGGACACCAATAAGCACTTCAGGAGCGAGTTAGACAGCTTCTAGCTCTAAGTGTCTCAACCCTCTCTAAGACGAGCCCCAGATGGTTGCAGCCTTCCGGGGGATAAATACAAACCAAGGATCGTTCAATGCCCACTCTAACATTGCCATTAGAGACACAACAAACTCTAAGACAGACCACAGACCCCAACGCTTATGATCTGGCTTTGGGTCAAGATTATGAAGCCTACGCAGCCCGGATCTTAACGTCCAAAGGGTTGCCCACCTATCAGCCTCAGCAACACTTTATCCTATCGACTGACCATAAGCAATATAGGGAGCGTGGCAAATGTCCCATTGTTGATGATCCTCTCTCAGGAGGTCTGAGGTCTCGGCACTTCGATCCTAGGCTGCTTAGACCCTATCAGCGGGATCTCCTAGTCAAGGTTGGCAAAACCCGGAGGTTGTCTGTAGAGGTCAAAGCCTTGACCCCAGCAGCATTTAGGAAGCATCAGATCTGGGTTGGTTGCTGCCCTAAGTGGGATCTTAAGCAGTTCCGTGTGGCTGCTTTGCTTCTCATCGACCAAGAGACTAAGGAGATCTGGGTTGCACCGGAGGCTTCAGAATGGCTGAGGGTTAAAGACCAAGAAGACGTGATGGCTTATGCTGTGCCAAGACATTTGCTATCGCCTGTAGATGCTTGGATTGATGCCATTAAGGATAGCTATGCTGACGGCTTAAAAGAGCTAGCGTAGAGCAAAAAGAAACCCCCGGGAGGATATCCTAGGGGTTGCTTCTATGGTTAACCTAAGGCTATTTACAACAAAGCTTGGGCAAGGGCTTCTAACTGTTTTCTGTTTAGCTTCTTAATAAGTTCTACACACTGCTGTTGTTTGGCCTTATCCTCAAGCGTAAGATCTGAGGATAGCTCTTTAGGTTGGGGCATTTCCTTAGAGTTGGAATAAATCATATGGATCTCCCATAGGGGTCTATATCTTTAACTTGTAGTGATGTGGTTTGGTTTGTCGTCCAGTTTAGTTGTGTAGACCCCTTGGAGATCTTATGGCTAACCTCTCACAACCGCTACAGGTCAGGATGCACCCTGAAACTCTCCTGTGGTTAACCCAGCTAGCAGACAAAGAACAGACAACGGCATCAGCGATCGTTCGCAGGGCCGTCCTAGCTTATAAGGAGACTGTCTCCAATGGCTAGGAAATGTGCGGTTTGCTGCTTAGAGGCTGACTTGCTAACCACAGCGGATCAGCAGATAACAGCGGGGGTTACAACTAGAGAGCTTCTAGGCTGGCTAGAGGCTCAAGGGGCGGGTCATATCACTAGCTCTATGGTGGAAAACCATAAACGCCACGCTAGGCAGAAGCAGCCCTTAAAAGGCTCAAAAATGTTAGAGGATGCCCCTACGCCCTATTTGTCAGAGCCGGGGCTATCCAGTTCAGAGGCTTTGTATCGAGCTGTACAAGCGACCTTAGAGCAAGCCGATCGGCTCCGTAGCTTCTGTAATGGGGCTGATAGCCTTAGAGCAGAGCGATCGCTGTCAGAGGTTCTAGAACGGGCTTTTCGTATGTTGTCAGAGGTTGAATATGATGCCAGAGACTAACCCACTAGACACTCTGGATGCTGTCCTAGCCAAGCTAGAAGACCGATATAAACCCAAGAAACTATCGAATGGGCTAGCTCTAGGGAGAACAGCAAATAAAACTCTGCTGTCCCGTGTAGGCTCTGTTAGGGCTAGGTTGGCACAAGTCTTAGAGCCAGAGCTAGGCACGGTCAATGGGCTCTCTATTGAGACCTGGGAGGATGGGTCAGATGCCCCCGTCAACCTAGCTAGGGACGCTGTGATAGTGGAGCGTCTTATCGAGCCAGAGAGCGGAGCGATCGCTAGAGATGAGCTTAAGGATTTAAGGGGGTTGCTAGAGCAGTTAGAAAGTTTAACCTGTGCTGCTAGGAAGCCCGTGGGTTTGTTCCCAGTGCTAACCCAGCTTGAGCGATGGGTGGATAGTCTACACTCAGCAGGGGCTAGGCCAAAGCTGCTTATTTATTCAGTAAACCTTATCGGAAATTAGGACTTAGAATTATACCGTGCACCTGGAATGAGGTCGGTAGATGAAAATGACATATGCGGAACTACGAACCAAACCGCAGACCTTGTGTAGTTTAACCGGGCTCACCCCCAAAGAGTTTGAGGCTTTGTTAGAGAG
>NZ_JACJPA010000106.1:0-6761 GCF_014695845.1 Trichocoleus sp. FACHB-591 | reverse complement strand
CTATGTTCATTGAGGAAAGTGACCAAATTGTCAGTAAGACTTATATGACTCGGGTGGAGGGAGAAAATACCCGACTGAGGCATTATTTAGCACGATTGCACCGGAAAACCTTGAGCTACTCCAAATCAGTTGAGATGTTGAGGTGTTCACTTCGGTTGCTGCTGCATTATTTGAAGTATCAGACAATTCCTCTCTCAGCTTAAATCATTACCTATTCAGCAACGCCGCAGTTGTAGCGATGATGTTAGCCCTTAAGGGCGCGATCGCCCAACTTTATGGCAGCGCCCGGACTAGCTCTAACCCACTAGCGATCGTTTTGCGTAGATGCCTTATTCTGCTTCTCCAATCAGCGTGAATGCTGCCCAATCTCGCGGCTGGGGATGGGTTTTCATTGTGGTTAACATTGCCTGCCGGAGCGCCTGTGCCTTAGGATTTTCTGAAGTTTTGATAAAACGTCTGCATCAATGTTGCGGTCGGTGCATCTTTTCAACTCCCTTGCAGGGTAAAGGCAGCCCAATAGTAGGGGGCTTGCCAATCCTGACTTTGCCATAGTTTGATTTGTGCGGATCTCAGGGCAGCAACGGGTGGTAAACCTTGGCTCAAAATACCTTGATAAAAGTGAGTCATGAGCAGAGCTGTGGAGTCATCATTCACATCCCACAACCCCGCAACGACCTGCTTGGCACCTGCATACATCAATCCTTCGGTCAGACCAATTAACCCCTCACCCTGAATCTCTTTGCCCAACGCGGTAGTACACCCACTCAGGACTACCAAATCTGCTGATAATTTCAAGTTAAACGCATCAGCGGTAGACAGTAGGCTGCGTTGAAGCGCTCCTTGGTCATCGACGATCGACAAAACCATGCCCGATCGCTGCGGATTCTGACTATTGAGAATGCCATGACTAGCAAAATGAACGATTCGATACTGCGCCAACTCTGGACTCATTGCAATTTGTCGGCTGGCAGCAGCGTCCAGTTTCACCAACCTTTTGGCAGGGGGAACCAGCGCCACAATTTGACTCGCTTCCTGTCGTGTAGCAGGTAAGCGCGAGTAAAGGATTTCAACATCGGTAGTGCGATTGGGAGAGCGATGTTGGAGACGTTGATCGTCGCGACTAAAAATGGGATCTGCCAGCATTGCTAAGGTTTTAATGGGTGCTTTAGCATTAGCTCGATGCTGTAACCCAATCTGCATTGAGGCAGAAGGTAAACTCACAATTTCATGATCGACCAATAGAGGAACCTGATTTTCTCCAGTGGTTCCGGGCTTGGGTAAGGCTGCAAACGGCAAGTAATGCAAAATTCCGTCACTGACAACTAACAGCCGTTTGTCGCCCAATTGCTCTGCAACAGGTTTTAGGAGCATCCGGCTTAGTTGAGCAGCGGCATCGGTTTCAACAGTATTAGGAGAAGCTTGTGGAGCGGCACCACGGCGATCGCCCACTCGATAGAGTGGTGACTGCATCAATTCAATAAACTTCCGCGATACAGCTTCGATCTCAGACTGTTTTGGCAAATTGTAGGTTTGCAGTGTCTTTGAGGTTACTGCCCACAGATAGCTGCGTTCTTTGCCTAAAGAGTATTCCAGCAGAATAGTTTTGTCATCCAACTGCTGTTGTAGATCTTTCAGGGGCAAGGGTTGAGCGAGTTGAATGGCTTGCAACTTGGCTGGAGAGGTAGATGAGTTTGCCGTACTGGGGCGCGAGGCGCGATTCACCATGGCACGAAGGCTGCGGGCGTGCGATCGTTCACTGGCTTGAAAAGCCAACTCCTCATAGCCAGCAGTGGGCGCCTGCTGGTGCAGTTGCATGAGCAAATCAATGTAAAACCCGTAGTAGTTATGCTTTGAGGCGAGGTAATCTGCCAGGTTGAGGTATGACTTGTAAGGGCTAGGTTTCTGAGACAGGACAGGTTTGTTACTCCCCTTCTGCTGTTGGTGGCTAATTTGCGCTTTATCTGACTCAATTCGATCAATTGCTGTTTCAATGTGCGTTTTTGCTTCGGTTAAATTGCCTTGCTGCCGTTGAACGATCGCCATTTCCCAATAAGTATCAGCCTCCTGCAAACTATTATCAGCTTTGCGCCACAGTGGTAGGGCGAGATTATAGGCTTCCAGCGCCGAAGCGTTCTGTTGATTTGCAGCGTAGGCTTTGCCCAATTGGAAAAACGCATCAGCAGTCGCACCATCGGGTATTTTTGCCCAAAAGAGCGTCCACAGGCTTCGCCAAAACTGGTCGAGCGCGTTGGCTGGCTGGGGGCGAGAAGGTTTTGGAGCCTGATGCCCCATCTGCAAAATCTGCACGGCTTGCTGGTGCGCCTCAACTGACTCCTGAGGTTTACCTAACGCCAGCAGTGCCTTACCCAGGGCAATATAGGTTTTAGCATGGTAGACGTATTGTGCTTGAGCGAAAATCTCTGAGACTAACGGCATGATGCCCAAAGATGCGATCGTGGACGTGTCTGTAAAATTAGTACCTTTAGAGAACAAATTCACCTGAATTGTCGCACTTTGCAGATCGCGCGGTGCCAGGGTTTTCCACTGCGTCAATGCTTGATGATAAGCCTGCACTGCTTGCTGAGGTTTGTTTGCTTTGGCCAATTCCTCACCCTGTGTGTAGTGGTAGAACACATCTAGCCACGGAAGAAACGGTTGAAATTGAGTTTTATATTCCGGTCGTTTGGCAAGGGCTTGTTGAAAAATCGGGATGGACTGATTAAGCCAGTTGATCAGCGTCTGGTTGAACTGTGTGTTAGAAGAATTGCTGCTAGCGGTTGCCAGTACACTTAGCAATAGGGATTTCATCACAGGCAAGAGGTTCTTTAGCTCAGGCGATTTATTAATAATCGCAATTTTCTCTAGCGTTTTCTCAGCCACGATGCGTCCTTTCGTTAACGCCCGATCGCGATAACTCTGCGCTTCCTGCTGCCAACCGATATCCGCGTAGAGCGTACTCATCAGAAAGGCTTCGCCTGCATCGGTCAGTTCAGGAATGAATTCGGTCAGGAGTTTCCGGTCTTCTTGAGAAGTAGCGGAACCACTTTCGAGGAGAGATTGAAAGAGGGAGGGAGTTTGGAAGAGGGATAAAGACGATTTGAAGGTGTAGAGTGCTTGCTGATAATCCCCAACGACTTGGTAAATACCACCCACATTAAAGAGCGACATTGCTTCCAGCAGATGCACATCGGCAAGGCTGCTTTTTCGCAGGTCATCGGTGCCAATGTAGAACTGAATATCGCCTCGGAAGCCAGTTTTGGGGGAGTATGTCCAGGAGGCACCTATATGACTTTGGCGATCGCCCGGTTGATCGACGCTGGTTAGCAGTGACGACGATTGAAGTTGGTTGGGTTGTTCTCGCAGAAATTGCCAGAGCAATAGGGCTTGCTGGTGAGTCATCAAAGATTGATCAATCTCATCAATTTCTCGGTAGCTTGCTGCCAAATGACCCAGAGTTAGTGCTTGCCAGAAGGGTTGCTTTAATTTTTGAAACAGCGGTGCAGCTTGGCGATAGGTGGCGATCGCCGACGGGTAATCCTCCAACTCCTGAAAAAGATAGCCGATATTGTTCAAGATGATAGTAGCCTGGGTGTTATTGTTGAGATTTTGATAAATCTTCAGTGCAGCTTGATAGGTGGAAATGGCTTGCTTTTTCTTCTCTTTGTCAATGGACTTTTTATTATTTTCGTTGTTACTGTCGTTTGTTTTATTGTCGGCTTGATTGTTGTAGATATAAGCCAATCCCTTGAGTGCTTCTGCTGCTCCTGCTTGATCGTTAGATGTTTGAGAGAGTTTGAGGGCAGTTTGGTAGAGGGCAACATTAGACTGCACTTCGGCAAGAGTTCGCAGTGCTGTGGCTTCGGCGATCGAGTCTTTTTGGGAGCGTGCCCGTTGTAAGTCTGCCTCCGCTCTGTTCACACGTTCTGCCTTACTCACTAACTTGTCAGTGATGCCCGATATTTCCTGTACATTCAGTACTACAGCCACTTGCTGAGGATTTTTGCCAGATTCCCATGCCAAATTCGCATCCTTCAAAATGCCTAGGCTAAGGACTCGTCTCCGGTCTTGTTCAAGTTGAGCGCGATTAAAAACCATGCCGGGCTTCGACCTGACTGCTGGGAGAATTACAGAGGCAAGAGTTTTACCGCCAACCATCTGCTCCTGAACGTTCGTTGGTTTATTTTCCGAGTTCACGAACTGCACCCGCATGGACTCAATCACGGGATTAATCACTCCTTCCGCAATTTTCAAAGTCACGATGCCATCTTCAGAAATCTTTAGATCTTTCAGCACTTTTGCCAAGACATAGCCGTTGGCTTGATAACGCTGAGTGAGCTTGTCAATACCTGCTTGAAAGGTTTGCAGATTGAGAATGTTGCCATATTGCGAACGAAAAGCTCCATCCACCACCATTACTGGCAGGACAGGCTTATTCCCTGAAACCGACACGATTTTTACCTGACGCAGTACTGGATTGGGCTGCACGATAAATGTAACCCGTACGCCCTTGGGAGTATCTTCTGGCACCGCTTTAACGCTGCTGAACCAGCCTGTTTTGAAGATGGCGTTGATATCTTTTTGAAGTTGCGATCGTGTTGTCACCTGCCCCGATTTGGTGACGAGCGCTTGATAAGCAATTTCTTGTAGCTTTCCCGATGCGCCCTGCACCACGACTTCCGCAACTAACACTCGTGGTTCTGGTTTACCATCTACAGGAGAGGTGGCAGCTTGAGCCAATATCTGAACTTTGCTATCTTCAACTATATCTGACGGTATTACCCTGACTCTGGGTTGCCCTAAAGCGATCAGAAATGGCTCAGATAGCAGCAGGCAGAGCATACAAGAAATAAAACCCAGGAAAACCCGTTTAGCGCTACGGCTTACTCGTTTGAATCGTTTCAACTGAGGGGGCATAGTGAAGTAAAACTCCGCGATGATTTTGGGCTGAGAGGCGATGAGTTTTAGAGTGGAGGCGTTAGTTAGGATCGTAGTTTTTATCGTAGTTAACCTCTCAGGTATGTGTTGGAGGGGTTCTATAGATTGAGAAGCCAGCAGCGACAGAGCCAATTCCAAACAATGCAAACATTAAGCTAGTTAGACGATCGCCGTTCGCTCGACTCTCAGGGCTATCTCCCCGAGCAATTCGCACTTTCACAGGAGCAGTCTTTGGGTTATACAAAACGGGAACGGTTTGATTTTTCTTGGCAGAGGTGCAATTGTTCGAAAATACAATCGTTCTGCCTTGGTGGGTCTGAAATTTGACAGTCATGTTGCAACTGGATGTGCAAGCACCTAGCCCTCCTCCAACACAAGTTGTTTGTTGGTTTTTCTCAGCGACAATGCTAGAGGTTGAAAGTGCTTTTGAACGAAAATCAACTTCAGCTCGGTAGCGATCAGGAATTGTCAAATACATCCAACTTGCGATTGAGAAGAAGAAACCAGGCATGAGCATGAAAAAGAAAATTCTGCCCCTTCCATCTCTCCGCGTCATGACGATACCCTCTCAATGTCTTGTAACGCTTGTTCAATCTGCTTCGTCAGGATTACCTTGCCTTGTGCTTTAGAGAGTTCTTCTGCCTGCCTCAGATGCTCAATCGCGTTCGGCTCTTGTCGATCGGCATACAAAGCAATTCCTAAGAGCAAGTGAGACTCAGCATCGTGGTAGCTCAGTGCAACGGCTTGCTCCAGCGCTGATATTGCCTCGGGTAGCTGATTTTGGGCTAACAGCACTGCTCCCAGAGCGTAGTGGGACTTGGGCGATTTTGAATCAAGTTCTACTGCCTTCTCAGCCTCAGCCAGAGCCTCACTTTGCTTTCCTTGTTTAGATAAGGCCAATCCCAGGTTGCTGTGGGCGATCGCCAACTTCGGGTCTAGCTCAATTGCCTTCTGGTATTGAGCGATCGCTTTGTCTGTTTGCTGCTGACTCAAGACTGACCCTAGGTTGCTGTGGGCCATCGCATTATTTGGCTTAAGCTCGATTGCCCGCTTTAGCTCGGTGCTGGCTTGTTCCAGATGTCCATGATCCGATAAACCCGCTCCCAGAGTCACCAAAGCTTCTGCGTTATTGGGCCTTAGTTCAACCGCTTTGCGAGCGGCTGTAATCGCTCCGTCAATATCGGATCGCTGATATAGTAGAGCAGCTAAATTCGTATATGCCTGGGCACTGTGCGGATTCAGCTCAATCGTGTTTTGATAAGCCGCGATCGCTTCATCATTCCTTCCACGGTCCTCCAAGGCGTAACCAAGGCTGAGATAAATGTCTTCTGGGTTTTCGGGAGTCAATTCAAGGGATTTTCGGTAAACGGCGATCGCTTGATCAACTTCCCCTGCTTGGTTGAGTGCCAACCCTAAATTGTAATAAGCATCTACATTATCTGAATCGTGCTTAATGACCTGACGAAAAGCTAACGCAGACTCTTGATAATCTCCTTCGTCATACGACGTGAGTCCTTGTTGAAACTGATACGAAGAGATTAGACGAGGAGCGTGAAGGAAACCAGCGAGTGCCAACCCCAAGAGAATGAATATGATACCTAGAATAGGTCGATTTGACTGTCGATTTGACTGATGTCGCATACTAGAGCCTCCTGATATAGCTGTCGCCACAAGAGTTAGGACGCGGCTTCCTTGAGGACTGTCTCCATCGCTTCACGCAAACTAGTAGCGCTGCGTCGTTGTTTGCGAATGCGGCCCTTTAACCATGCCCAACACTTTTCGATACGATTCAGGTCTGGTGAATAGGGCGGTAAGTAGACGACTTG
>NZ_JACJPA010000105.1:0-59987 GCF_014695845.1 Trichocoleus sp. FACHB-591 | reverse complement strand
CTACAGGTTCAAATCCTGTGTGTGCAACAACAGCTTTTTCAACTTGCACGGCATCAATGGTGCAGAAGCGAAGTGGTCGAGCGGCACGTCTTTCAAGCGTGTGACTAGCGGGTTCAAGTCCCGTCTGCACTGCCACATGGAGAGTAAACCGATCAGGCGATCGGCACTGTTTGCTAAACAGATGGATGAATAATTGTGGTTCGAGTCCACTGCTCTCCGCCTCATAAGAACGTGGTGTAACTGGATAACACATCGCTCTACGAAACCGAAGAGTGAGAGTTCGACTCTCTTCATTCTTGCCACTTATGGAGGATACCGCTAAGTGGTCGGCAACTGGTCTTGTAGCTTGCTTCCTGTAGGGTAAACCAGGGTAGTCCTTGACTAGGGGTTCGATTCCTCTATCCTCCGCCTCATGGGAAGTTGGTGAAGCTGGTGCTCACGTGCCGCTGAAGACGGCGAGAAGGCAGTTCGATCCTGTCACTTCCCACTCGTTGCCCTATAGCTCAATGGCTGAGCGGCCCGCTGTTAACGGGAAGGTTGTAGGTTCAAGTCCTACTGGGGCAGCCATTCTTTGCAGGATGGACAATTGGCAAGTCGCCTTGACTCTGAATCAAGGAGAGGTTGGTTCGACCCCAACTCCTGCATCCAACTGCAATCGCTCGTGGTCGCACAATTCATTGCCCTGTGGTGTAACTGGCAACATCTCGCTCTTTGAAAGCGAAGTTTCTAGGTTCGAATCCTAGCGGGGCAGTTGGAAGGTAAACAGTCGCCTGGGTCAATCCTCTGTGCCCCTTCCATCTCTCACTCCTGTGGCCCAATCGGTAGAGGCGGCTGTCTCAAACCCAGTCAATGTGCAGGTTCAAATCCTGTCAGGAGTACCAACTTGCTGCTGTAGCCCAACTGGAAGAGGTGCTGGTCTTAGAAACCAGAGGTTGTGGGTTCAAATCCCACTAGCAGTACCAACTATCGGGATGTAATTCAGTGGTCAGAAGCCTTGGTTTGGGGCCAAGGAGTCGTGGGTTCAAATCCTACCATCCCGACCATTTGCTCCTGTGGCGAAAGGGAAGACGCTCTAGACCGAGGATCTAGTTTTTGTGGGTTCGATTCCCACCGGGAGTACCAAGCATCGAAGGCGGAAGTGATCGACGCACCCACCCGATAAGTGGGTCATTAGCAAGTTTGAGTCTTGCTCGGTGTACCAATTCTTGTGGGTCGTAAAGCCCTTTGGGCATAGAAGAAAGGCAGAGCGGATATGCAGCCGCCTTTTAAGCGGAGAGATCCAGGTTCAACTCCTGGGCGACCTACCAAATATTCGGGTTGTTAGCTCAGTCGGTAGAGCAGCTGCCTCTTAAGCGGAAGCGCATAGGTTCAAGCCCTATACAGCCCACCAAAAGATGCCTCTGTGATGCAATCGGTAGACATCGCTTGCTTAAACCAAGTGTGTTACAGGTTCGACTCCTGTCAGGGGCATGCGGGGATGGAGCAACGTCGGCTCGAAAGGCTCATAACCTTTACATCAGTGGGTTCAATTCCCACCCCCGTCACCCAATGCTGGTGTGGCTCAACGGCAGAGCAACTGTCTTGTAAACAGTAGGTTGCAGGTTCAACTCCTGTCACCAGCTCCAGAATGCGAATGTGGTGCAGTGGCTAGCATCCCTGGCTTCCAACCAGGAGACACGAGTTCGAGTCTCGTCTTTCGCTCCAATCTTGAATCTTGCGAATGTGGTGTAAGGGCTAACACCGGAGTATGCCAATCTCCAGATGCGAGTTCGACTCTCGCCATTCGCTCTCGTAGTCCTGTAGCTCAACGGTAGAGTAAGCGCCTTACAAGCGAGGGGTTGTAGGTTCAAATCCTATCAGGACTACCAACAATGGGAGTGTCGCCTAACGGATAAGGCAACTGTCTTCTAAACAGTTTCATGCAGGTTCGACTCCTGCCATTCCTGCCAAGCTTGGGACCATAGCTCAACTGGCTAGAGCATCCGCCTTGCAAGCGGAAGGTTAGGGGTTCGACTCCCCTTGGCTCCACTGTGACTGAACCCGAAGAGGTGGAGAGGCTGGTTTGTGACACCAATGTTAGCGAGTTCGACTCTCGTCAGTCACCCCAAATAGAATGGGCGATCGCCTCAATGTTTAACGGCTGGAGTAGCTGCCCAAACACCTCGCTGGTTTTGCTTCGCTTCTTTCATACCCTGCTGCACTACATCCCAGTTGGGACAGTGATCAGCAAACTTCTCATAGGGGTAAGCCCAGCCAGCCGCAACCATTTCGTATTGGATAAATTTCTCCTCGTCAGAACGCGGAGTTGGAACATTTACCTCAGCCACTTTTCTCCCCTGACGATCGGTGTCAGCAATGGTCAGAATGACGTGATTATCGGCCTGAGCAAGGAGCGATCGCAGGTGATCTCGACTTCTCACTCCAAGAGGTTGATCTAGTTGTGGCGCATTAACGCAAGCCAAACGAATTGTTTCAACTCGGCCCTGCTGTTGCATCTGGAAAGTATTGCCATCCTCAACACTTCCTGGCACCACATTCCAATGCTCACTCGGCATCTCACTAGGGCTTTTGGTTAAGGCTGGTTTTTTCCAATCGGTGCTGGGATTGTCATAATCGGGTCGAGAAGATTGCGATCGCTGCCACTGTTGATAAATAGGAACAATGACAACAGCGATCGCGAAGAGGGGTAGCAAAGCAGCAAGGTGTTTCATCGTAAGGGATTAACTCTCACATCCTACCCCATCTTTATCTCCATCAAATCTATGTGGGTCGGGTGCCACCACTGTGAACTGTCGCTCTGAAATGTCTTTACAATCTAAATCGGGTGGTCCGGGTGGAATGCACACACCTGGGTAAGCAGGGGAGCAGTTAGAGGTCTGAGTAGCGGGTTGTGGAGTGGTAGGCCAATTAATTGCAGGGGCAGAAGTGCCTCTCCTCCCTGCTCTGAAATCCCACGGCATCACCGGATTGGCTTGGCTCCAGAATGCTAGCTTTCGTTGCTTGGCCTTTGCCTCGGCCTGGAGATAGCGATCCTTGGTAGCAGCACAATCGCTTAAGTACTGCCGATAAACTACGGCTCGCCCCTCCTGCACCATTTGCAGATCCACTGACTGCCCGTTTTTGAATACCTCAGCTATAGTGCGACGGTAAGGGTCTATTCCTACCACTCTCAACTGCACACTCTGATTTTTCGGTAGGAATTGGCTGAGACGTGTGGCTGCTTCCTTCCCTCCAGCTTGGTTAGCCTCCGGCGCGTCTATGCAGGCGAGCCTCACAGTGACAGGCTTTCCGTTCATCTGGACGCGCAGTGTGTCTCCATCTCCCGTGCTAATGACAGTACCAGCTTGATTTGTTTGTGCCAGAAGTGGAGTGGGAGAAATGAGGGCGATCGCCGCTGCCAATACCAAAACTCGATTCATGCTTTCACCGGGAGGAGGCAGGTTTAGAGTTCCCGATTGTGGCAGGGAAGGTAACGCGATCGCGTGCATTATGCCTTGCTCTGTTAGGGATGAAGGCAAAGAATATTGCCAAGCTTATGGCCCAGCAGTGTGTCAAAGGGGAACGTTCCTACTGAAGGAGTGCAAGTAATCTTGGTACCACAACCAAGGTCTCTCACATCAGTGTTGTTTACGCTTTTTCATGAGCAGCCTAATTAGGCTGCTCAGTTTGCTAGAGGTGTACCTTAATTTGAGAAATATCAACCTCCTCTGATTTGATTGCTCGAATGTATCGAAACTTCCAGACTTCAGTAGTTTCAATTATTTTAAAGCCAGCTGTTTCAAGACCTTTAACAAACCCTTGAAAATCTTTAATATGGGACGTTACTTCGTAAATCCAGAGTTGTCCATCAAGTTTGAGTGTGCGGGATGCTTCACGAATGTAATCAGTAATGTTCAAACCCATAAGTGACAAATTGAACATCGCAACGTCCAGACAGCTATCCTCTAAGGGTACACGAGCCATATCACACTCAATGACTGAATCATTGATAGCAATGAAATCAAAGTTATGAATCGTATGCTTGCCGACAAGAGCTTTAGCTATCAACGCTTCCCCGCAACCAAAATCAGCCACAACTAAATCAGAGCGCTTTTGAAGCCATTTGATAGCCTCCTCGTAAGGGATAACTGACCAAGTTTTTCGAGCTTCTTGATAGAGTGTATGGTATTGCATCCACTCTTCTGGATTGCCTTGCAATCGTTCGTAAGTGGTGTGGCTATAGCTACTACTCCAACGAGCATTCATACGACTAAAGTCACCGTATTGAACATTACGGCGTCGAACATCTAATGGATCAACATTTGGAAGCGGGACAAAAATTTTAGGGTGAATAACTGCTCTTTGTTCACCTGACTTCAGACGTTCCAGCCATTTACGCAAATCTCGAAATGCTTGAGATTCACTGCGTAGCTGACCTTCAGGCATTTTGCCATCTACCGCAGCATCAGCAACCGTCTGCTTATTTTGCAGTCGCGCTAATCGCCCTTCATCCCAACTCCACCGTTCTCCATCATTCAAACTGTAAGTCACAGGCATGAGGATTGTGAGAGTATCATGAACTTGCCCCTGCCGATTTAATCGTCCTTCTAACTGCTCTAATTCGGCACTCGTCCAGGGTGGGATATTCAGAATTAAGCGATCACAGACTCGTTGAAAGCCGTCAATACCAGTAGCCATAGCACTACTGGCAATCAGAATATCGATAGAACCGTCAATGAAATTGTTACGCCCACTCTTATCTCCGCCCATGTGAAAACCAACAGTCCAGCCCTCCCCCTCAATTGCTTCTTTTAGTTGATCAACAATGCCTTCAACATAATGTGTATAAACAACAGTCTTTGGACGAAGTTCTTTGAGAATTGCTGGAATCCTAGCGCGAGTAAGGATTTGCTCCATTTTTAAGATAGATGTACCCTCTTCCCAAATTTCATCTACTAAGTGAGTGCAATCCACTGGGAGTGTAACTCTCTTGATGTTGATTTTGGGCTTGACTCTAGAGCGAATTCCCAGAGTTACAAACGACTGATGCAAACGCATACAATTGTTAAGCGTGGCTTTCTCACCCAAGTCAGATCGTTCTATGCCTGTTACTAATTCAACCAGGCTTTTACCCTCTTTTAGGTTGTTAATCACCGGAGTTGCACTCATTCCAAGGACATGAAGATCAGGGTTCTTCTCTGCTGCGTTGGTGATCAGAGCAAGCACCATCTGTCGACGTTTAGAGGGATCATCGCTCCGTTGTTTGCAACGATGAATTTCATCCACAATGATGAAGTCGATTTGATAGCGTTCTAGGAGCTGCCGAATGTGAGCAGAGGTTGAGGGTTGCTGGAACATCTCGTGATGCAGGAGAATGTAGTGATGTCCTCCCTCAATATCCGTCCAATGAGGACTGAAGTTTTTTATGGTTACTTGGCTATCTGGAAAAACTTGCTTAATTTCTCCATGCCAGTTTGTCACCGTATCTAATGGGCAGATAATGATTGTAAGATGGGCATCAATGATGCGGCTACTAAGGATACCACCAATTGTTTTACCTGTACCTGTCAACGAGAGGTTTAACATTCGCCGCTGACTCCGTAGCCTTACCGAAGCTAGCTTTTGCATCAAGTTGGGGGGTGTAATTTTGCCATCAACTCGAAATGCCCAACCTGATGGAATTGCCATATCTCGCGCTTGGTTGTATTCTTCAAGGAACTGATCTCTCACCTGCCGACCGTAGCCCTCATCCGTAAACGCTTCAATTGCTTCGACAGCAGATTCATCCTCAAAAACTTCTGCCCAAATCCGATTGCGCCTCGAAGCAATAAAGAAATCAACCGCCTCCTGATCGGCTGAAGCAACAATCTTGCTACTCAAAAACTCCAGACTTTTCTGTACTTTTATTTTTGGTAATTTGCTAGCTTCATCAAGCTCACCTTGAGAATCACTGTTTGCTTCAAAAGATTGAGGTATGTCAGATATATCTAATGATGGAGAAGCATCAACAATCTGTAGTTCAGTATCAGCTTTAAGAACGTCAATTGAATCAGTTTCAGTTCCTGAAGTTTTGGATTCCTTGCCTTGAATTACATCTCGAAGTTTTTGTCCTGTTAGCTTGCTTCGAATAATATCTTTGACGAGCTTGAGTGCTTCGATATTTTTTGTATCTAAGATCCCCGATTGTTCGAAAATCTTATATAATTCAGCCTGCGTCAGATTAGGAATATGAGATTCTAAACTGGCAACAAACTGACGAATAGCTTCTAAATTCCAGCCAAAACAGCGAGCACAGCCATTATTGCCTAAGTTCCATGATCTCCTAGTAATGGTGCCTACTCTAGCTTTCCACTCATATTCGTCATGTGGACACTTAAACCATGCTTCTTGCTGAGAGCCTCTAGTCACCTTATCAGGGAATACATCTAGCTTATTATTCTTTTCGTAATCCCAATACTGAGATACATACTCAGGATAGAGAGTCAGCAATGATGTAGTTTCAGTAGCAATTAATCCTCTACACGCTGGACAACCACTATTTCCTTTTTTCCAAGAATGTTTTGCGATTGTCGCAATTTTTGCTACCCACTCATGATCATCAATAGGACATTTAAAGGAAGCTTCTTTGCCCGACCCAATGGTTAACTTTATTGGATCAAGTTCTAATTTATTATTAACTTCATAACACCAATACTTAGCAACCTCTTCAGGAAATTCAACTGCTACTGAGTCTCGACGCTGCCATTTACCTCGTTTACGCTCAGCAGTACCATTACAGACTCGGCAACCAGTATTGCCCTTTGACCACTGCTGAGTGATCGTTGAGACAATGCTTGCTTGCCATTCATTCCCATCTTGAGGGCACTTGAACCATACTTTCTTATTACTTGCAAGAGTCAATTTCTCTGGGTCTAGGTTAAGTTCGTTATTTTTTTTGTAATTCCAGTGTTCTTCAATGAATTCTGGATAAACTTCTGTAAGAACAGGCTGCTTTTCAGCCTTTTTCTTCTTACCTGCACACATCGGACATCCACTAGTTCCATTTCTATCCCAACTCTGCTTTGCTATTTCAGAAGGCTTTTTCTTCCAGGAATATCCATCGTGAGGGCACTTGAACCATACATACTGCTGTGTGGTCCCGGCAGGAACATTTTCAGGCTTGAGATCTCCATTTTTCTCATAATCCCATAATTCTGAGGCTCGTTCTGGATAGAGTGCTGCTAGACTTCTTGAATAAAGTTCTTGTTTAGCGCGTTCCTCCTTTTTTTGCTCAGCCGCCGCTTCTGCTTTTTCTTGCTCTTTCAAATACTCATGAAATGCAGGATTAGAATTGAGAATTTGTCTCACTCTCTCTCTACTAATCCCGTATTTATCACCTATTTGTTGTCTGTTGAGTCCTTGTTTATAAAGCTCCAGAAACTGATTGCTCTTCTCAAGATTTTCTTGTCTTAGTTTTTTGGGCTTCGATGCATCGTTTTTCACTTTCTGATCTACCTCAAACACAACCTTTACTTGCTTATCGTTTTGTTTTTTCCAAATCTCGCAAACAGTTTGGTTCTGTTGGAGAGGCTTCACATCCTTTTACAGCTAAAGACAAAAAGCCAGAGTATTGGCTTAGACTGCGTTTCAAGGCGATGTGATGACAAGGAATTACACGTATCTCGGCTCAATGTGCCTAACGCCCCTAACTAGCGAAAAGGACGAAATTAGCTCTTGTGTATCCATCCCCCGCCACAAACAGTTGTGCTATACCAGTCGCCACGCGGTTCGGCATAAACACTAATAGCAGTTATATCTAAAGCGTATTTAACCGCACCATTGGGCTGAACCCGAACGTTAGAGGGTGGATCAAACACCAAAACCGTTCCCATATCCTCAGTGGGTTCAAACCGCAAAGAACAAGCCATTCTCAACATATTACGAGTTGCCTGGGATTGAGGTTTATACTGCTGCCCGTCAACGGTCCAAAACCCTCTGCTGCAAACTGCTTCAGCATCAATTCGCTCATTTCCTAGATAGTAAGTAAATATAGTGCCTGAACTAGCTGAGCGGTGACTGACACGGGGGATGGAATCTGTATCGATGGTGATCACGGCTCCAGTGGAAGGCACGTCCTAATGGCAACATCTTGGCCTGTGCCGACGTTCTAACAAAAGCAGGCAGTAGCCCGATCGCTAGCCCAAACCATGCAAAACGCTTCATTTCTCGCCTCCAATTGTGTCTAAAAAATTACTCAAACTAGAATTCCCATGACTAGAGACTAAAGACCAAAATCAGATCCGCTATTGAGCGCACATAACTCTTGAAGAGGTTGTTTCTTTAAAGACTAGGGCCGCGCCTGCACGCCAGCACTTCCACCTCAAAGCTTTATTAAGCAAGGTTCTAATAGTGGTGACCTCGTTAGTGAACTGACGGAGGTAGGGTGCGATCGCAGCCTCAGTTAGACCAACAAACAGAACTATTGAACTCCAGTATCTGCAAGCATCTAACAGACTTGGTATTACGTGAGTCTTCTTTAACCCTCAGGGTTTTTGAGTCTCGCTTGTATTCCCTTGCAGGCAAGCCGTCCAAAGTCGGCGTTTCTGAGTCTCGCGCAACCCAGTTGATTCGGGTTCTAATTCCATCTGACCAAGTAAGACTGGAACTGGTATCGAAGTCTTGTAGCTTACAAATGTCTCGAAGCTTGAGCGTAGAGCCTTTGAAGTGATAGCAGACTACCTCACGAGTGACAGACATAGATTGAGCAGGCAGTGGCGTTGTAAGCATCACTGCACTAATTGCGATCGCGGCTATTTTTATCTAAGGAATTGCTGGTAAGAGAAGATACGCCCTTCAGGATGACTTGTCCATTGTTGGGTTAGGTAGGGTAGGGGTAAAGATGCTGCAAAGAGTCTATGAATTTCACAACCTCAAGTTACTCGGAGCTGAACAAGGCGCGATCTCTTTATTTGATCACACCCTTTCATACCTCTCAGCTCTGTGGGGCAATTTGCTCAATTTAATCCTAGTGAAAAATGGTATCGCTATCCGCTAGGACTAACTGATGGGGTCACAGCATGGTGGGGTAAAGGAAAAAAGCGCCGTTGCAAGATTAACGGCTGTGTGGCGTTTCATTGCAGTTTCTCCACCTTGAAGCCACTAACATTTAATGAAAAAATTAATTTATCAGTTGAAGAATTGTGGGCAAATCAGACACAGTAATAATACCAATTATTTTCTCTGTCTGTTTACCACTATCAGTAATTAACAAAGCATCTAGTTTTCTGCCTCGCTCTCCAAAAAGTTGAAAATCTTCTAAAACTTCAAATATAGTGGTATTACGGCCAATAAACTTATGATTCTCCCGATACTCAGTAAACTCTAATACTTTTTCAATTTGAGTTTCTTTAAGACTGAATATGTCCTCTAAAACACTTACTCCAAGCCAACGTGTGATTGTATTTGCTGTAAGTAATTCAGAGAAGACATCATTATCAAAAATTGGTATTTGAGAAAACGAATGTTCGAGCATTAACCTGACTGCATCCCCAATCGAAGCCTTTTGTTTTAATGAAGTAACACTCGTTTGAAATTTAGGTATAACTCTGGGTGGATTGGTGATCGCAGATGCAATCTTCTCAATATCTTCCACTGCTCTATCGTTTGGCTCGGCAATAGTGTGCTCGTCAGAGCGCTCATGTACAATTGCATTTCTTAGATCTGCATATTCTTTAAGATCATTCTTAAAAGATTTAATTACTGCACTCGATGTTGAAGTCTTATCGACTAATTGGTAGAAAGTGTGATAACTATCCGAGTTTACTTTTAAGCGAAGAAACCGCTCGATGGAAGAAAATGCTCTAAGAAAGCGGTCTGAATTCTTCATAGATTCCTCTTCGAAAAGGGAAAATAACTATATGGAATATGGCGTAGTACAGCAGCCTCTTTCTTTAAAGATTCTAGCAATTTAATTTGAAGATCTTGAACCTACTGATCTCATCAAGAGACGAAGTAGCGTAACTTATTAGGTTAAAAATTTCGACTTAACTATCTAGTTCGGACAGTGGACAGAACATTTCTATGTATCACTCTGAAACCAGGCAACTCACTAGCAACCGACCATACCTCAAAAACTCAAAGCCGCGATCGCCCCTTCCAGTTGCAGTTCCGACACATCCAAATATCTCTGAAGTGCCTGCAAGCTGCGATGTCCAGATATCTCCTGAATCACCCGCAGCGGTATTCCTGCACTACTCATCTGGGTCAGAGCAGTTCTTCTGAGACTGTGCGTACTAACCCCTACCAGCCCCAGGCGATCGCACGTCTCCCTAAGAATCTCATCGGCTGACTTTGGGTTGATGTGCCCGCGCCCGTGCCGTCCTGGAAAGAGGTACTGTTTACCTACTCCCACCCGATAGGTCTCCAGGTATCCCTTGAGAACCGGGTTCACTGGAATTTGCCGTGTCTCCTGCTTGCCCTTGGTGTTGGCCTTACGCAGGGTAATCTTCATTCTGGCTCCGGATGCGTCATAGCCATCTGTCGTGAGCATCGAGCAAGCTTCACTGATGCGGCAGCCTGTGTAGAGGCAGATGCCAAAGAGGGCACGATCGCGATCGCTCTCAAACGCCTCAAACAATTTTGCAATTTCGTAGGAAGTTAAAACCTTAGCTTGGCCGTGACCGTCTACCTTCACTTCAGCCGCCTCAACAATTATCTGAACTAACTTTAATTTCTTTGGGTAAATCGACCCAAGCATTGATACTCCGTTGTTACATCTAAAGGGGAAAGAGCAGTTAATCCCAGCTTATCGATCGCTTCCTTCCGACAATGGCTGAAACCCTGATTCTGTCGTCAATCGATAAGTTTTACTTAATTCCTTGGTTCTATCAGCGTCGTCTACACCTTGATCTGCTTAAAGGAGGTGGGTCAAGTCAATTACCAATCAGGAAAGCTGACATTATTCTTGATAAATAACTTGGTCAACTGATGAAGCATCGGGGTACAAAAGTTTGATAACACTGCAAGAGTACCTAGCGGCATCAGTTGACCAAGTGGAGCAGGCGGTCGCTTACTTAGTTGTAAGTTCCAACGTTAGGACACTTGAGAAACGCGGCAAGTTCAAAGCCTTTGAGCAGCTAGTCCCTGTCCTCCACGGCAATCGGGGCGTGCATCTAGTGGTGCTGTATATAGTGGTTGGGCCTTAACGCATTCCTTGGAGCTTCCGGGTTTATCGAGGCAAGGGCAGTACTTCCCCTACTCCTAAGAAACACACTCTGGGGTGGAGGGGTAAGGGAGTAGGTCAAACCCAAGTGCCAGCGCTTTTTTCTTGAGGTTCTTCACCACTCGTTCTCGATGTTGCTGCTCATAAACATCCATACCGGGGTCCACATAGCAACCACCTGATTTCCAGAGGTGGTAGAAGATGCGGGCTAGTTTGTGAGCGGTTGCGGTAATGGACTTGGGAGCACCCAGACGTGCTTGCAGGCGACGATAGAAACTGCCTAAAGCCGAGTGAGAGCGCACCAGGGTTTGGGCCGCCATGCGCAGCGCTGTCGCTACCCGATTGGTCACTTGCCGGGTCTGGGAGCTTTTGCGCTTCCCGCCTGTAATTCGACTCCCTGGACACAACCCTAACCAAGAGGCAAAATGTTGGGCAGATGGGAATCGAGACGGGTCTAAGCCCAACTCAGAGAGCAACGTCAGCACCGTTAACACACCAAAGCCATCAATTTGGGTGAAGTCTACTCGACTGATGCGGTACAAATGGGTTCGCAAGTCGAAGCTGGGGGTGTTGCCCAGTTGCTTTTTGCCTCGCCGCTTGGATGGGGGCATCGGGGTTGTCTTGGGATCGATGCGGTCGGCGAACTGGTTCAAGCACTGCTCAATCTGGACATCGCAAGCCGCGATCTGGGCCTGATAGACCTCGTAGAGATGCAGTTCTTGTTGCAGCACAAACACCAGTTCCGCTCGATAGTCGCCTGTTAGGGCAGCCGCAATGTCCTCGCGACTTGCCCGAATGCGGAAGTCTTTGAGTGCTGCCAACTTGTGCAAGTCCCGCTCTCCCGCAACGATGGCCCGAATAATTGCCAGTCCAGTCGTCCACTGATGTCGCTGATGACACGGTGCAGTTGCACATTCATCTGAGTCAGCGCTTTTTGCATTCGCTGGATATGAGCGCTCGCACTCTTAATCAGCGTGTCCCGTTGCCGAATGTAGCTGCGCAGAACACAGACTTGGTCATCTGGACGGAAGGAGCCTGCCAGCAACCCATAGCTGTGCAACTGACGCAACCATTGACAGTCGAGCACATCACTTTTACGACCTGGGACTGTCTTGACGTGACGGGCATTGACCAGCTTGACTTCAAAGCCTTGGGTCTCCAGAATTTGGAATACCGGAACCCAGTAGACGCCAGTAGCTTCCATCGCGACCGTTTTGATGCCACATTCATGCAGCCATTTTGCCATTGCATAGAGCTCAGTCGTAAAGCAGCCAAAGCGACGCACGCACGGGGAGGCGCGCTCTTCAGGCACACTCACCCAGTGATGTTCTGCACCGAGGTCGATTCCCGCAGCATCCGGGTTCATCACCGCTAACTCACGCTTGGGTTCGTTCATCCCCCACTCCTTAGTGGAATGTTAGCTAACCTGCTCCGACCTAGATGGCGCTGTGCATGCAGTCTCCTAAACGGGATAGTGAGGTTCACTTCACCAATGTCTTCAGCACGACCATCCAGAACCAGGCTCACATACGGGCACATCGCACCAGTGTAAAATCGGTCTTGAGTGTCAGAGCATTGTCTCAACTGTAGAACAAGGAGGCATGACTGACCGTTATGTTTCTTCTATCCCTCACGAACGGTATTCCGTTCCTTAAAGGCTCACATCTTGCACCAAGCTTCGAAAGATGGGAGAAAAGGGCGTGAAACCAATAGATTGCAAGAAACATGGATATTCTTGCCCATGCCCAAGCACTAATCTATCACTTGCTCGACGGGATGCCGAGTCCCTACCAGCGTCAAAGTCTGCAAGCTTTGTTGGAGTTGTTTCTTAGAGCCCAGGGCACTCCCCTGCCAGAGCACAGTCCCCTCAAATCCCCCAGCGCCCTCAGCCGCTTCCTCAACGTCTATACCTGGTCAGTGCGTGACGTAATTCGTCGCCTGCGGGAAGCCGTGCGTCAACAACTCCAGCAGTATCGTCCCCGAGGCCGCCGACCGCATCTGCAAGTGATTGTGGATTTGACGACGTTGGAGAAACGCGGCAAGTTCAAAGCCTTTGAGCAGCTAATCTCTGTCTTCAACGGCAAACGCGGCGTGCATCTCGTGGTTCTGTATCTCGTCATCGGACCTTAGCGCATTCCTTGGAGCTTTCGAGTGTATCGGGGCAAGGGCAGTATTTCCCCTGCTCACTTGGGCCTGCATCTCGTGCGCCAGTTTCCCCGCTGGTTGCGCCAAGCCTTCAGGCTAGTCGTGCTTGCTGATACGGCCTTTGGCAGTGTGGACTTCCTCAAAGGCCTGCGGAAGCTGAAACTCCATGCCATCACAGGCGTGCGCTATGACCGTCTCCTCCAGGATGGGCGGCAACTGTTCCATCTGCATAAGCCAGGTCAACAGGTCCGACTCCAAGGGCTCGATTTCCTGGTCATAGTAGCTTGGTTCTACCTCAAGCGTGAAAAGGGCAAGCCACGCTTGAAGCGCTATGTGCTCTCCACCAAGCCTCTCAAAGCCAGCACGATGGGCGGCATCGTTGGCAGATCGAAGGCTGGTTCAAGACAGCGAAACACCGCTTTGGGTTGCATCGCTTTGGTTAACCAGCCTGGGTGGGTCTATATCACTGGTTGGTGTTGCCGCTGAGTGCTTTTATTCTGGCTCACTGGGATTATCTTTCGATGAACACAAAGACGCTACCGGCCTGGGCTGAGGCTGCAGCTGTCGTGCTCGAAGCTTGTCTATCCGAGATGGCTGCCGCCCTGCTGCTCCAGGAAGTTGAACAAAAGCGACTGTTACTACAGAAGCAGGGATGGGAAGTTCAAATCACGGGCCGTAAGCTCTGAGGAACACAGGAACCGACCACCTCAGCCAGAAATCGAGTTTCCATTCAATTGATTTCCCTAGCGAGTAGGGACCCTCGGCATTATGGCGTAGTAGGCGCAGAGCTAAAAAGGCAAGTTTCCATTCAATTGATTTCCCTAGCGAGTAGGGACGGGGTACTGTCCAATGCCTAAGCTATCCAACGGCATTGAGTCAGAGTCGTTTCCATTCAATTGATTTCCCTAGCGAGTAGGGACTGCACCCAAGAATTCCCCGCTGGCAGCGACATGTATTCGGTTTCCATTCAATTGATTTCCCTAGCGAGTAGGGACCAGCGATCGCTTTGATGCGTTACTGGCAGAGGCGTTGAGTTTCCATTCAATTGATTTCCCTAGCGAGTAGGGACAAACCTGGCGATCGCATTTGGATTGATGGCTATGAGTATGAATTTTGTTTCCATTCAATTGATTTCCCTAGCGAGTAGGGACTCAGAGTGGGCAGGCGATCTCTATGGCAACCAGCCGTTTCCATTCAATTGATTTCCCTAGCGAGTAGGGACGATATAAAGAACTAGGCGATCCTGAATTTATCGATCTTGGGTTTCCATTCAATTGATTTCCCTAGCGAGTAGGGACTCTTATATAGAGGACAATGGTACGGTTTAACGGATAGGCCAGTTTCCATTCAATTGATTTCCCTAGCGAGTAGGGACTATTAGCCTGTTTACGTTCATGCAGCGGCCAGAAGAGGAATATCTGGATGGACAGGTCCGCTCTAGTTTCCATTCAATTGATTTCCCTAGCGAGTAGGGACTTTAGAGGAGTTGAAATATGAGTTTTGTTTCGCTACGTTTCCATTCAATTGATTTCCCTAGCGAGTAGGGACACTACCAGTGGTTCTATTACATGGTGATGCCTTCACGCAGTTTCCATTCAATTGATTTCCCTAGCGAGTAGGGACTAAACGAGCTAAACGAAGGTCAGACAAACTGTCGCTTCGTCGTGAAACACAGTTTCCATTCAATTGATTTCCCTAGCGAGTAGGGACACGGTCGCAGATCCGGAAGGAGAGCGATTCGATAAATTGAGTTTCCATTCAATTGATTTCCCTAGCGAGTAGGGACTTGTCAAAGAGTCATGTCACCGTATGAGCATAAGAGTTCAAGAAATGCACGTTTCCATTCAATTGATTTCCCTAGCGAGTAGGGACTCAATGAATGAAGCCAAGTTGTAGAGACAGTAACTCGCGTTTCCATTCAATTGATTTCCCTAGCGAGTAGGGACCTACCCCTATTGAAACCTATAGCTAGCTTGCTGTCTAGCGGGCGATCGCGAGGGATCAAAATTTAGATGAGTCTGAACACCAATACCCCAACCTTGAGAAGCCTGAACTTCTTGACAGGCGTAGCATCGAGGGTTTTTATGAGCTTGCGCCATTTGAGACATTTTTCCGATCCCTCGCACAGCTAAACAATCACCGAGCCCGGTACTGAGGTCACAGGAGGTTCACCCCAAATTTCCACTTGCGACACTGTATGCCCTGACAAAGGGTAAAACCTGACACTATCTTCTGTTAAGTTGACTCGCTGCTTCAAGCGCTGGCGGAGTTCATCGTACTTGCTTTTAGCTAATACGCACTCAAAAACGCTGTATTGTACACGTCGCCCATACCCCTCCAACAAATCTGACACCTTCTTGCGCCGCTTGTCACAGGAAATATCATAGGTGACGAGGTAAAGCAGCATAAGCGCTCTAGCGGATCAGGTAAGGTTGGTAAATGGTACTTGGTGCATATACACACTGCTTGTAGACCTTCACCTGCTGAGTGAGTGTATCCCAACGAGGTTGCTCACCATTATCCGTTTGAAGCGCTTCCTCCATTCGTTGCAAAAAGGCTCGTAGATATTTCTTGCGACCAGTGTCATTTAAGTAGCAGCCCCCTTCGTGATACTCAAAATCTTGGTCGGCATTCACTACCCCTCGATTGACCAAATACAGCGTTAATGAGTCCACGATTGGGGCGCGGAACTCTTCCACTAAATCGGATGCTAAAGCAGCATGACGCTCGGAACCCTGATGAAGGCAAGCCTGATAAGGATCTAAACCTTGCAGCTCAATGAGTGCCAGTAAGTGATTCCATAGAACTTGGTAGCCAAAGCTGAGCATGGCATTGACTGGATTGCCTGGGGGTCGCCGTGATCGTCCTAAAAATACGAAACCTGCTTGAGTCAAACACTCTCCAAAAGCGGAGAAATAAGCAGCAGCTCCAGCCCCTTCCATCCCCATCAACCGTTCAACCGATTCCGCTTGAGCCGCTTGTTCAGCAAGGTACTCTAGGTTCTGAATGGCAGTTGCAATCGTGATGCATTCTCGTCGCCGTTGCTGTCGTAGGAGAATGACTCGGCTATTACGCAACTTCGCCCAGATAATCTGTCGAGCAATCACTAATCGCTCCACCGCTAGCATTTGCTGTTGGTAACGTGAAAGTTGGCGATACCCCCTGCCGATTGGCAGCATTCGACCATAGCAATAGCCCATCCGCGACAGATAAGCGATCGGGATGTCTCGTTGCAGACAAGCTCGAATCAATTGAGTTGTAACTTGAGACTTACCAAAAATAAGGATTTGCTCTAAGAGAGGTAGCTGCACCTCGTCTAAAACAGTTTGGCCTTGCTTAATGACGGCAAATTCTTGCCGTAAGCTGACATAACAGCCCTGCTGAGAAATATAGAGCGATCGCATCAGATTCGGTTGATATCACTCAGATTGGCTGGCTGCATAGGTGAGCTTTGGCTTGGTTGACTGATCAACTCTGCTTGTTGTCTTTCTGGCTGCAAGAAATAAACGACGCGATCGGCAACTATTGCTGTGGTATAAGTCGCAACTGTAACGAGGAGAGTGTTGATAATCACAACAGCCAAGCCCAGTGGTGCAATCAGCAAAATCACCAACGTGATTGCGCCGTTAACAGCTGCTACAGAAGTGTTCCGTACTTGAGCCGCACGAGGGGAGAAATACATAGGAGGGTTCTCTATTTGAAAGTTTAGGGCTGGTAGGAGGCGATTGCCTGTTTCACTTGCAGATGCACCTTCGCAAGAAGACTAGCTTGAGTGAGTGACTTAAAGGATTTGCCTGTAACCAAATTCAGACAATTGAGAATTCTGATTTCCCATTGCTCTGGTTTATTAATATCTCTACCCCAGGCTGTTAACACATCTTTTTCTGGAAGTCCGCCAAGACGGTGAGAGAGCATATTTCGTTTGTGTCGCGCTGTTTCCCAGAAAGCTTTGAAGTCCTGGCTATAGGCAGTTTGAGGAATTGCGAGTTCCAGCAAATTTCGAAGCATCATGCCTCTCAACTCGACACTAGAGGTGCGTGCTTGCTGACTGTCATAGTCATTTGCGAGTTTAGGATACCTCTGCTTAATAGATGGCAACAACAATGGGTATTGATCAGGGCGATGTTGTACTTCTGGGAACGTCGCGATCGCCCACTCCCACAAGATTCCTTCTACAGCCCGAAAACTATGGAGCATTGCTTCGGCAGTGTGATTCTGTTGTAACCGAATTACCGCTAATTGAGCTTGCTCATAGGCGATCCACCACCAACTTAACTCCTGTCTTTGTTCAGGTACGGTCAAAATCGCCTTGGCTAACTGGAAAAACGTCTTAAATTCTCCTTGGTTCCAAGCAATTCCAGCTTTAACTAAGGTGGGTGTTGCACCAAAACCTGTAGAGTCTTGCGTAAAATATGGATTCAATAAATCCCATATACCTGCGTAGTCATAGCGCTCTAAAAGCTGTAAAGCTTGCTGTTGTGTGCGATCCCAAAGATAATTGGTTCCTAAAAAAGGACCCGAATAGTCTGATGGTATACCACTCCGATTTGCCTGTCGGTTTTGGGCAAATTCAAAAAAACGGATGCGATCGCCATACAAGCTCAAGCTTGAAATTCGGGAAGCTTCTGAAGTTTGGCCTACGCCTCCTTTGAGACACAGCCAAATCGGTTGCTGAGGTTGAACTTGGATTTGTTCTTGCCAAACTCGCCGCCACCAGCCAAACATTTGCTCAAAATTGGCAGGGTTGATGCCATCGCTGCCTAGACTGATAATCTCTGCGGGAATTTGATATTGGCAGGCCAGCCAATCTTTGATCAGTTCGCAGGCATAGATCGTATCCTTTTCTCGTTCTCGAACGTTGGAGCTTTGGTTAGTACCGATCAGGTAAACGCGCTCAATTTCCGACGCTTGTTCTTGCAATAACTTACCGAGAATGACTGGCTTGAGGCGATCGCGGCAGTTGTCAAGTTGCTCAAATAGGACTTGGGTTAAGCCCCGATAACTCATGGGTTCTAAGCTTAAGTCAGCCAGAACTTCAGCCTGTTCACCAATAATATCGTTACGCATCTGATCATCTCCGACGTTATACCACTCGCCGGATACGACTTGAAACATGAGATCTCGAGTACCAATCGTGGCAACTAAAACTGCTTTCATACTGTGTGGAAACCATAACTATGAGAGTGGCCAGATCTGAGCGAAATTTTGCCGACCAGCCCGCTGTTTGAGTTCTTGCAGATAGTGTTTGCGAGGATCTTGTGTGGCCCCAAAAACGGTTACAACTTGGTAGTCTCCTAAGTTGGCAATCCAAACAGGCGAAGGTTTGACAGGTCGATTGGTCGTGCCGCAAAGATTGGGATCGTAACCAGGCTTATCACTGCGATCGCAATCTTTCAGATCCTGACTGTGCAACACAGCAAGGGCATAAGGCTTATCAAAATCTTCCGGTCCTGCACAAACCAGAATCTGACAATTGCCATCGACTGCCTCTGCCCAGCGATCGCGGTTGACCGGGCCGAGCGTTAAGGGCGCATTAGGATTCAGTGGGCGATTCGCTATTTGTTGCAGGGCCGTATAAAAACTATGCAATCGTTGGCGGAAGAGTTGCTGAAACTCTTGTACAGACTCAGGCAACTCCCAAAAACTGTCCTGAGCCTCTGGAATTAGCGTTGAACCACGCCACCAGGGTGCCCGCTCTCTAGTTTGGCGCGAATAACAAGGCCGTCTAGCCCCTTGCCCAATGCCGCCCAGATGAAATATCAGCCAAGTCAAAGGTTGAAAGAGTTGAGCGATTGTCTGCTGCTGCTCGGCAGGCGCTTCAGAAGAATAGGCCAGAATTAATTGTCCCGATTGCTCGCCGCACGGGTCTTGCTTTCCTGCGTGGTTCGGTCGGGCTTCTAGGTGAATGACTTGACCCTCTGTAATTTGAACCGTTAGCCAACCTCGCTTTTGTGGACTAATCGAACCAAATAGCTGAGCCTCAAGCTCTTTCACTTGTCTAGTGGGCAAAACCCCTAAAGCTAGTGCCCGAAACCAGTAGCGCAGCATTGATTTAAAGGCAGTCGGACGTACCTCAGCCCTAGGTTGGCCTCGCATTTGCCACTCGTGGCGACGCTCATTCCAGGCCCATTGCGTGAATTTTTGCCGCCCGTGGATGAGCTGGCCTTCTAAAGTAAACTCAACTTCAAAGAAACGCGGAGTAGAGCCTGCTTTTCCAGCACGCCTGAGACTGCCATAACCCGTGTTGATCTGAGAGCCAATGCCTTGCTGAAGCCCCTCTGAGAGCCAGTTCTGCACTCGTCTTAAAGTCTTTGGATCACAACCTGGAGTTGGGCGAATGCCAATCAGAAAAATAGGTTTTTCTAAGGAGAAGAAGGGATTGGGATTCGGTGAATAGTTTAATTCCTGGCCTGCTGCGTCCCATGACCAAATATTATTGGCCATGTCTACAGATAACCCCCCATGATTTGCATCTTTCTGAGGGAGCGGATAAGCATCTAAAAAGATGACCTTTCCGCTGCGATCGCTTCCCTCCGCATCTAAAGAACCAAACCAAGGTGCTACCTGTCTCTCAGCTTGTTTCCAGCTATAACCCTGAGCTACAAACTCACGGATTGCTTGCGCTCTGGCTACGCCTCGCAACGTACTGGATGGGATGTAAGGCATTCCCAAGGCATCGAAGGCAGGTAACAGAATACTTTCAGGCCCTCGATGACCGCCAACCCGGATTCGCCAAGGACAAGCTACTTGAAAAAAGTTGTTTTCACCCGCAATCAAGCGGGTCCGCTGAGTTAGGTGATTGAGGCGATCGCGGTAGGTTGACTCTTCTGCCATTTGCATAATTTGCAGTTTCGTCGGATCTTTGTAGGGGCTACCTGGCGAGCGCATCCAACGTAAATACTCTATAAAGCTAGCTTCCGCTGCTGGGTTTGGAGATCGATCGAGCGGATGCTCTAACCACGGTGAAGGTTCATTGTCAGCAGCATCGCCATTGTCTCCGTTCCCACCATTACTTCCTCCACGACCCCCACTTCTAGACCGCTGATCGGGGTCACGTGAAATACTACCGCCGGAAGTTCTCGGAACAGGTGGCTTAGGACGCTGACTGGCTGGGGGAACGGGGTTTTCCTGCCCAGGTCTCTTGGGGCGTTCAAAGACCATTTAAGCTTCTCCCTCAATGCCACTATATACTGCTGTTGCCCAAAAACTAAACTCTCTTGCGATCGCTAAACCTAAACCTGTTAGGCCTAAATATTCATCTGTATTCAGATCTTTTAAAGTTTCCAACCCATCGCTTCCAGCTAACTGAGAAACTTCTGAAACCTGCTCTAGACATTGAAAAAATGCTTTGACAACATCTTTTTTACCATCTTGGCTGAGAGCTTGCTCCTCTGCTTTCAAGCGCAACATGCCCCAGGTAGAGAGATACGTATAAAGCTCAACAGCTTGGTTCTTTTGCTCTTTTAGGCGAGTTTCATCCTGTTGATACTGTTGGTGTAGCTGGCTGAGCGCAACATATACAGGCTTACCCATTGTGCGTGGATCAAATGACATTGTCCTTTCCTCTTAATTGCTGCCTGAATTTGCCAACCACTGCTGTACAAAGCCGCGACCTAAGCTTTCTTGGCCACCAATCTGAACGATGCTTTGACTCACCAGTAATTCCTCAAAGTCAACCCGAGCCTGCTGGGCAGTGCCGTTTGCTTGACTTGTTACTCCCCAGGGAAAATACATGAGCGTATCGGGTGGAATTGCTTCTTCGTAACGGAAGCCGCCTTCAACTGTTTTATGAGCATCTAGCTTGATCTTGACTTGCCGCCAAAGGCTCATCTGAATTAAGGTTGCACAATGCTGATCAGGTAAAACTAAAACACGTTGAATCGAGATGGTTTGAGCTTGCACTGTCTGAGGCAGAAAAGTTTCCCACGAAGTCCACGACTTTAACTCAGAGGACTTGAGAATGGCATCTTTCAGATAGACAGGCCGCTGGGTTGGCAGATTAGTACTATACTCTGCTGGAATTGCCCCCTCGATCCTGTTGAGTCTGGCCCAACGTTGTAGTAACAAAGGACAACTAATCCAGATAACACCATGACTAAGAGAGGGGATAGGCAACCAGAGAATGGAGGCATCCCCAATCCAAATTGCACCTTGCTCTAGCTGGGCAGCACTACTTAACTCAGTACCAAAGAGCCTGTACTGTAAAGCTTTATCAACCTCAGTACTAGCTCTTATGCGTCCTCGAATTGTGCTAGAGGGAATATAAGGGAGATCTGTATGCGACTCACGGGCGATCCCTAATAAATTGCCTTCTTGAGTTGTTCCGCCTGTATGCAGTGGGGATAGCAGGTAGAGGTAGGTGAGGTTACTAATCATGAATGCTTGCTCCGTAGGGAATCCAAAGTAGTTCTGAGTAACCAAGTTGCCGCCAGATGTGGACTTTGTTGGGTTGATCATTATCCAACGTTGCTTGATCTTGGAAGAGCGGGGCGGGACGCTCTAGGTAGTAGACGCTGCCTGGAGGGGCAGCAAATACCTGAGGGGCAGGGATGCTTTTCGTACCGTCATCGCGATCGCGGAATCGGCAGCTAATGGGCACAGGGCGTTCTGTTGCAACGCTGACTAAGGGACCGGGGTTTTGATTGATATTCACTGAATGAGCGAGTTTCCACTCCCACGGCCAAGCTCGGCAGGTTGACGCTCCATTGTGTTTTCGCTCGAATACGCCAGAAGTAATTAAATAAGCAAGCGATCGCCTTTGCTCAGGAGGGTGTTGTTGAGCGTTGGCGGCTTGCTGCCAATTGTTTTGTGACTGGACTTGGATCTCCTTCCATTGCTGGTTCAGCGGTTCAGACGCTTCGAGTAAGGCTCGATGGCCTTCACCTCCTAAACGGAGTAGCAACGGATCACCTTGGGCTTGAATTTTTTTGTGGGTGTCCTCATCGACCGCAATTGCTAAACTCCAGCCTGGGTCAAGACGAATGGCGTTCTCCACAAAGTAACCATCGGCTTCTTTCACTTGGCGCTTGCCCTCTAGTAGGGTATTGTGCGGTCGGGTTTCCACCGTCCAAGGTTGAGGACGTTCTCCGTTGCCACACCGCCAATCTGCTGCTGTTAGCGCTTGGCTATTGAGCAATTTCATTGCCGAACTGTATGGTAAATATTGCCGATAAACTGCTGCATCTAGATCCTCAGGCGATTGGGTTTTCTCCGCTGGCAGGAGAGGCACGGGTTGACGCCGATCCCAGAGAATTTGTTGGCAAGGATGATCTTCCCCTTGAGCATCTGCCTGCTGCTGCAACCAAGTAGCGGGAGCAAGAGAGTTTGTTCCTACGTAATTTAAGGGACGAGGGAAGTAAAGTGTTTCCTCACGGCAGAGGAACGGTCCCTTGAGTGTTAGTGCAATCGTCTTTTGTAACAGTCCGCGTAGTGCTCCAGCGATCGCATGGCCAGTTGGTGGAAAAATACTACCAGCCCAAGCTCGTTCCCCAGGTGTAAAAGGTTTGGCATCACGAAATAGCAGTACATCGAGAGGAGTTAGCGTGTACCAATGCATTAAGGCTGTCCTCCTGATGGGATAGTGATACAGCGCTTCCGCAAGACAAAAGCAGCAAGCTTGAGCCAGCTTTGCACTGCTAGATCGAGATCTGCTTCAGGTGTGGTCTGCCAAATTTTCGTGAGGAATTGCACAAGACGTTGTTGGAAACGTGCTTGTATCTCCGTTTTTCCTTGAAAGAGATCGCGGCGATCGCAGAAGGCTTGTGTCCACGGTGAAATTGCCTCTGGCATCGGTACGGGATGTTGACTCCAAACTTGTGCGGCTTGCTCGAATAATGCTGGATCTAGATCAATCTCGGCAAAATCGAGGAGCGATCGCCAGTAATCGAACGCCTTGAATTTTGTGGTTGCCTCTAACATATTGCCGTTGCCATACAGAACCCGCACCTGCACCGCGTCTTTGACTTCACCCTCTGGAGAGCAATGTTTCTTCGCTTGGGCTTCAGCTTCCCAAAGCCTTTCTAAGGCGATCGCTAAGGGGACGGAATGATGGGCAATAACCACACCAAAGCTAATGGTGGCTTTTTGGCCTAAGGTAAATAGAGGACGGGGAGTAATAACTTTGGGGTCTCCTTGCCAGAGCCAATAGTCTCCATCTCGCTTGAAGTACCCCTGAGAATCGGAAGTATTCCCCTGCTGTAACTCCAGTCTAGCTTTTTCTGGATCATGGTCTCCCTTAAAACATTGCTGGATATCCCATAACCATTGATCCCATTCCCACAGATTTGTATAGGCGAGTACATCATCGCCACCGCTATAAATTAGGCGTCCGGCATAGCGTTGTTCGGTGAGATGCGGCACTAGTTGGTTGGAAAAATCAAGCAAGGCACGGCTTAAGGCAGCGTGGGTGGATGGCCCCATTCGTTTGGTTTGCTCTAAGAACTTCTCAAATGTCTCTTCAAGGGGTTTAGAAGGTTTAAGTGTCGAAGGTACATAAGCTTGATAAGCTTCTAGTTTCATCCCTTTGAGCCACTCGCTCATGTTGTCACCATCTCCAGCAGCAAGCACATACCAATCTGCGGGATTGTTAGCAGGATAGTAACGATCTAAGACTTGTTGGGTTCGTTCTCGAACTTTATTTTCAGAATCGTTGAGGCGCTCCGATTGATCTGCATCTTCTAGCAACCACCCTAGATTTAAGTATCGGGAATGATAGTTTCTATAAGCTTCCAGTGGGTTTGCATCAATCCAAGGGATGCCCCAACGCTCTTCTTTTATGATCTGCAAGACTTCCTTTAAGCCCTCTTTTTTCAGCTTCTCTTCAAGCTCACCACAAGCTTGACGGAAATGCTGAAGTGCGGAATGGTTAGACACTTTGAGATACCCAGCAACCCCTGCGCTTAAGTCAGGATAGGTGACTGCAATCTGGTCTCGCTGTAGCAGTTTGGGCAGGACTTTGTGTAATCCGCGCTTGAGTGTCTCAGTTGCATTCAGTTGTTCACGACCATCGAATAACCCAGCATGGTGTTTCCAGAGTTGCTTCACCTTGCGTTCAGGCATCCAATCTTCGCCGGGATGCACTGCGGAGCCAATACCCGATACTGTGGAGCGAACACTAAATGCCGTAGGTAGCTCCCAGGTGCGAGCATTTTTGACGGCAGCCAGGGAAGCTCGAGTGCGATCGAAAACATAAGGCCACCAAGAGCCAACGTTGACACTAAACTTGCGTCCTTGAGTATCTAAGCGATGCTCGTAAGCGGCTCGAAGAAAGGCTAATTCTGCAACTTGGAATAACTGGCGATCGCTTCCTGCGCCGTAAGCACGGTTTTGGGCATCCATCCACGGCTGAAACTCTGGCTCCTGTAGTTCAGGGATAGCTGAGTTTTTGAAAGGCTCTCCCTCTTTACCGATCGCGACAGCACTCCAGTAAGTTTGCCATTGCCGACTTAACCAGCCTTTCCATGTTTTATGATCTTCTTGGAGAGCCCGCATCCAGGCGCGATTGCCTTGGAGTTCTGCCAGAACTAAGTGCCCAATTTCTAGCCACTCATGTTTGAGGGTTTCTTCAGCCAGTTGCATGGCTGCTTGTACTTTGTCTTTAGGCAGTACCATCACAATCACATTGGGAAACCCAGCCGTAAGCAGTTTCTGGTCTTGGGGTTGCGGAATCCACTCCTCAAACTCTGGCCACTGCTGCAATAACCAGTGATCGATCAGCGGTTGCTGAAATAAGCTGGGATACACCAAGCTATCGGGGCCATATTTACTAGCTAAAGTCCAACAAACTTTGGCCGAGAGGTAATGCAAGATCCAGGAACCAGCCCAAAAGTCGCGCATCTTGCGGCTGGCTTTGATGAGTTCTTGAATGGGTGTAAAGCTAAATGCTGCGAGATACGGATGGGATGGTTGTTGACCGTTGGGCCATTGAGCAATTTCAGCAGATGTGAGATTGTAGCCAGCTAAAGCACCTGATAAGGCAGCGGTTAAACTAGCGTGACTCCAGATAGAACTATCTGGTAAGCGGGTTTCCGCAGGCATGAGTAATAGGGATTCATCTCCGCCTAATTTTTGACAAGCTTGAGTTGGTAGGCAACGCCACAGCCACCAAAATACTTTTCGAATGTCTAACTCGTCTCGGATGGCTTTGGGGAGGAGATCAGTTTCGATAAGGTTGAGATAGTCAGCTCGTTTGGGCTGAAGCAGGCGATCGTGGGTTTCGGATTGAAGCTTCCAAGCAAGCTTGGCACCAGAGAGGAGGTGTGAAATTTCTAACCCATCAGCGTCATAGTTAATTGCATCCAAGAGCGTGCCGATCGCTCCCCGATCGCTAGCAGAGGTAATGTAATCTGCTAGATGAATATGCTTGAGTGCAGTGCCGCTCCTCGTTTCAGGGTCCCAATTGTTGTCTTTCCACTCCTGCATCACAGCAAGGTTTTGCCAAAAGCTGTTACCCCCCCGCCCTGTGTTGTTGTGAAGTGCCTTGAATACAGGGTCATGTAGAAGACCCCAAATTTTTGCTTGCCAATATGCTTGACCCACAGGTAATTCCCTTCCGGAGCACAATTGCTAGATTTGACTCTAACCGAAGCCCACGATTATACGCTCGTGGTAGAAACTATCTTTAGTAATTCCCTACAGGTAGTTGAAGTTCTCATGAATACGGGGTTTTTGAGTTATATCTAAGTTAAGAATGAATATTTTCTTTTTATTGACAAGTGATTTGTAATGGCTAGAAAGCCTCAGCTTCACGCTTATTCCGATCGCAGTGCTTTCGAGCGGCTGCTGTGTTTGATTGCTACATTCGTTCACTACCCTGGTATTGGCGGTGCCGAGCTAATGTTAGAAAAGACGGCGGAGGGGCACCACCAATCGCTGGAAGCAGTCCAAGAGGCTTTACAAAAGATTGCCCAGATTTACAAGATTGATCTCCCTTACTGTGCAATTCCTACCTTGCGTAAGGATCTAGAGACACTGCGACATTACGGAGTTTTGGATCGGCGGATGTATCGTTGGGGTTATTACTTGGGCACTGGAGCAATGCGCCGAGAAGAATTACAGATGGCCTTACAAGCATTGGCAACTCAGGCAGAGTCTCAAGGTGATTCTCGCGTGCGGCAAATGTATCGGGATCTATCGCGACGTTTACGGGGTCTGAATTTAGAGTCAGGTGGCCAACTTTTCTATCCGGTGCGCTCGCAATTAAATCGAGTTATTGTACACACTGACCCTGAAGAGATGATGCGGAAGGGGCAATATCGCAGGACGTTGTTCCACCATCTTGGTGCCTTAGAGACGGCAATTACTCAAGGTCAAGCGATCGAGCTGTGTCGAGCAAAGAGTCCTTATAATCCCCACCAAGTGGGTTATATGCAGGTGTGGCCGCTGCAATTGATCTATGCAGATGTGGCTTGGTATTTGGTGTATGAGCATTACAAAAATCAGCACCTAGCGATTGGGCGAGTCGATCGCTTTAGTGACCATTGGCAATTGCTGCCGATTGAAAACCGGGGAACAACGGCTCAGTGCGAAAGGCTACACGTCGCCCATGATCTCCTGGCAGCAGGTTGGGGCTTATTTCTAGGATCGCCGGAGCAGCAACGGTTAGAACGAGAGGGACAGTTATCTTTAATAGCGGTGACAGTACGCTTTTTCCCACCTGTTACAGCCTTTATTTTGGAGGGGGAGCAGCGGCACCCCCAGCAGACGATTCACAAGGGCAAGGGAGCCCAGGGGGAGGTGACACATGTAGACTATACGATCAAGTTGCCGGAGCGATCGCTTGATGAGTTTGTCCGCTGGGTGAACCGTTTTATGCAGTACGCTCAGGTACTGACACCCCAAGAACTTGTGGAGAAACACCAAGCAGCAGCTCAACAGTTGTTGTCACGATATGGCTAGGGTAGTTGCAAGGAATGGAAAAAATGGCTAGGATGACGCTAATTGGTGGAAACCCTCGATGTATTGCTGTGATTGGCTTTGAGAGATTTTTATCTCAATCTAGTTTGATAATAGAAAGCCCAAAAACTGATCCCTCGCAATCACCTTCTAGACAGCAGGCGTATCAAGGTCTTCAATAGAGGGGGTCCCCACTCGCTGGGGAAACCAATTGAATGGAAACCATTTTTTAGGTAATCCGCGTCTTTGATGTCCTCAGGGTAGAAACGTCCCCACTCGCTGGGGAAACCAATTGAATGGAAACCATTTGCGATCGCGGCGGCGGCAGGAAGTTTAGTGTCTCGTCTCCACTCGCTGGGGAAACCAATTGAATGGAAACCGAGGTGGCGGAATTCACACTTGAGTGAAACCTGACGGGTCCCCACTCGCTGGGGAAACCAATTGAATGGAAACCAGCGATCGCACTTCCGCAACCCTTAGGCGCAGCAGTCCCCCCTCGTTGGGGAAACCAATTGAATGGAAACCTTAAGCTGGGACTTTAGCAAGCTGGACAAATGTGGTGGCTCCCCCCTCGCTGGGAAACCAATTGAATGGAAACTAAAAAACCCTCCGAGTTCGGGGGTTAGCGTGGCATGATTTACTCCCCACTCGCTGGGGAAACCAATTGAATGGAAACGAGGTCGGACAAGCGGCGGAAGTCGGGTTATGTTGGTAGCTCCCCACTTGCCGGGGAAACCAATTGAATGGAAACTAAACTTCCGGTTCAGCCGGAGGAATATTTACTGGTTCTCCCCCCTCGCTGGGGAAACCAATCGAATGGAAACCGTGAAATCCATCAGCTCTTTACTCATGTTGGTGCGCTCGCTCTCCCCACTCGCAGGGGACATCAATTGAATGGAAACTGAACCATTTGGGCTGCGGTATTGGCATCGACAAGTCCCCCCTCGCAGGAGAAACCAATTGAATGGAAACTCGTAAATATCTTGGTAGGGTTCACTTGATTCATCACCTCCCCCCTCGCAGGGGAAACCAATTGAATGGAAACTGTGATTTAGGGACATAGATATAAACTCGCCCTCGGTAACTCCCCCCTCGCTGGGGAAACCAATTGAATGGAAATAGGAGAACTGCTCTTGAATTAGGTTGGATAGCAACCTCCCCCTCGTAGGAGAAACCAATTGAATGGAAACTAATCCTGTGTGCCAGCCGCGAACGCTTCGACGTTGGGTTTCCCACCGAGGGAAACCAATTGAATGGAAACTTCCCTTTAACTACTACACTTGCTAAGTCTTTCCCGTTACCTGGATTCCCCCCTCGCAGGGGAAACTAATTGAATGGAAACATGAGTTGAGTGCCTGTACCGCTCGGCCACACGCCCTTGAATCTCCCCCTCGCTGGGGAAACCAATTGAATGGAAACTTTAATTTGCCGTGAACAATGATGTCTGATAATAATAACTCCCCACTCGCTGGGGAAATCAAATCAATGGAAACCCCCTGCGTTAAATGTTATCGCTGCCATGACCTGTACACTCCGTCTGGTCCCCACTCGCTGGGGAAATCAATTGAATGGAAACTAGGGAAACCTTTGTCTGCTAGGTACTGAGATCGCCAGTAGTCCCCACTCGCTGGGGAAATCAATTGAATGGCAACACCCCAGTTTCAGCGATTCCGGCAAGCATAGTCATGGTAGCTTTCCCTTGTTGGGGAAACCAATTGAATGGCAACGTTATGTCCTTGCGGAACATATTCTCCGCGATCGCACCCTCACAGTCCCCCCTCGCTGGGGAAACCAATTGAATGGCAACGTTTTGATTGATTGACTACACTTCCTATCGTACTAAGCGTCCCCAGTCGCAGGGAAAATCAATTGAATAGAAACTCCTGATAGTTCCCTCGCTTATGTTTGTTGACTCCGTAACCGCTTAGGTCCCCACTCGCTGAGGAAATAATTGAATGAAAACCTTTCTAAGTAATTTTCCACGTATTCCTTAAACAGATCCCCACTCGCTGGGGAAGGAAACATGTGAGTGAATTTCTTAAAATCTAAGACAGCGTATTCTTGTCCTCACTTGCTGGGGAAATCAATTGAATGGAAACTTGAAATTGACTGAAGAAGTCTAGAAGGCCAACTGCCCAGTTGGGGGTCCCCCTCGCTGGGGAAATCAATTGAATGGAAACTTGCCAAGGTCAGCAAATGCGTCTACCACTGAATCGTCATTTCTCCCCACTCGCTGGGGAAACCAATTGAATGGGAAGATTTTAGATAAATATCGGGATCTGCTTTCATCTCATGCAGGTCCCCCCTCGCTGAGGAAATCAATTGAATGGAAACTCACTGCTCACGGTCGGCTCCTGCTCTCTGCGCCACAGTCTGTCCCCCCTCGCTGGGGAAATCAATTGAATGGAAATGTTCATTTTATTTGCTCAGATAAGTTGCGATCGCTAAATTACTTAAAGTCCCCCCTCGCTGGGGAAATCAATTGAATGGAAACGCAAAGTTGTCTCCGTTTTGTACTTAGCTTTCAATCCTGCCAGAGCAATTCTTTGTTCTGGTAGGATTACTCCCGCTTCTTTACGACCACTTTAGTTTCGTTGATATTGTTTCTTACGGTTTTGAGAAAAGTAGGAATAGCTTTGGATAGAGCCTTTTCTGAGCGAGTTGGTTGTTCTGACTCTGGCAACGCTGTTAGCTCCTCTAACACCGCCTCAATTTTGCCTAAAAGCTTTAGCTTTTGAAAAATAGGATCTGAGTTCCTATTTTTTTCCTCGGTAATGTCCTGTCGTTGGTCACTCAGTACTTTACGGACGTAGCGGGTCGAAACTCCGATCGCAACAGCTAAGGCAGGCCCAAGAGCTTTTTCTCCTTCTTTAGGCCGCCCTCGTACCTCTCGATAATTCAAGCTGCGTAAGCGTTCAGCTAAACGTTCAATTTGGTCACGGGTATAGTTCACCCGCTTTTCATTTTCAGCAAGCTCGACTTGTAATGCTCGCTCAGGTTCCTCTTCAGCATCAAAGGCCATCATATGGACCTGAATTAGCTCGTCTGGAAACTGCTGAGTGTAAAGTTCAGGATTCTGCTCTCTAAGAAATTGAATTGCTGATAGACGATGGGCACCAGCGAGCAGAACGCCTTTGCTATCCACTACAAGTGGTTCAATCAAACCTAATGCTGCGATCGACTCAGCCAAATCAGCAACGTGCTCGGGCCGAATGGGTCTCGTGTCAGCTTCTCTAGGATGGATGCGATCAAGCGGAAGTTTTGTCTTCTGGGCTCGTTCCTGTTCAACCTTAGCTGCGATCGCTTGGTCCTGCTGATGAATCGCATCAGCAGTATTGGCTGCTTCAGTAAATAAGGCTGCACTGTTAGTCCGTCGTTTAGCCATTTAGCACCCAGTCCGCGATCGCTTGTAAATCTTTTGCGCCTTTACAGTTTGCATCGTACTCCATGATCGGAACGCGTTCAGCAGCTGCCCAGGCCAATGAAGAGTCTTGATGTACGATGAAGCGCTTAATTGATGGATAGGTACTGGCTAACTGCTCATCCAGTGCTTGATCCATCGATCGTCTAAGGTCAATTCGGCTCAGCGCTAATGCCCAACGTTTGGCACCGCGACGACCTTTCTGCTGGCGTAGCTTTAGCTCATTCAAAACCCGCCCTGCTCCCATCACTGCCAATGGATGCGCATCAGTACAAACCAACGCAATATCAGCAGCAACTAAACCTAGACGCTCTAGATACTCAACGCCAGGTGGACAATCAAAGATGATTGCGTCGTATTCCAGTGCTGCTACTGCATCTGCTAAATCTTCTGGGTCAAGTGATTGGATATTGTGTCCTGCTAGATCGGGGCCTCCTGGTAGGACATGTAGCTTTGGTACTGCCTCTAAAAACGATGGAGAACCACCTGAAAGCAGCTCCGCTGTTCCTGGAGCAGTGGGATTGGTTCCGAGAACGTAAGCTGCATTCGATTGAGGGTCAAGATCGATAATTAAAACTCTCTGCCCTTTTTTGGCAAGGACAGAAGCAAGGCCGCAGGCGATCGTTGTCTTGCCTACGCCACCTTTTCGAGCTGCTACTGCAATACGCTTATGTGTCATGAACGAAGCCCTCTCAAGCCCACTTAGGGTAAATTTTCAACTACGAGCTTTTCAAACGAAGCTTACAAATAGCTAGATGGATTTGATTGGCAGCTCTCGTGTTGACTGCCTATGAAAAGGCTTTAACTCTTTGCTGCATTTTTCTCCCACGTTTCTATTGCCTCAGTAATCAGTTTTGCTGCGAGAAAGCTCATGGATCGCTGCTCCTGCTTAGCCCATTCAGCCAGCTTCGCTTTTACTTCAGGAGAGAGATAGACGGTCAGGCTTTCTTGAGTAGTTGGCATAGAGACGGGTTCGAAGAACTTCATAATCCTATCTCTAGTAATGTAAGGCTGGGTAAAGTACTTTACTTTACCTTATTTCTATGCTTTTATTCGAGAAATATTCAAAAGTACAGAAACTGCTGCAAGTCTCTCAACGTTGTCGCACAACAGCTTCTCTCAGAGCTGCTCAAAGAATTTGTTAGAACGTTCTGTGTTTTTACCGTTAGCTGGGCCAACCAAGTGGAGGCTAGAGATTAATGCCTTAGATACCGAACCGTAGTGGTTCAGTTAATAACGAATACCTTTGATGACCTTACGAAGCACTAAATAAATCGAGTCAAAATTGAAGGAGCATCTTAAACTATGTTCAGATGGCTTGGCGGAGGGTGGACTCCAGATCGCAACGAAGAGCAACAAAAGGAGTATGACCGTGCTAGAGGCAAAGAAAAAGCAGACCTTAACCGTGTGCAAGGACGAGAGCAGCGCTCAGATTGTCAGGAACGGGACTGCAATAACGATGCAACTAACTTTGGCTCTAGCGGCATATTTGGTTGGTGTACTTCACATGATCCTGAAGACAAGGACAATTGACCCAGAGTTTGAGGAAGATGCGATCGCTTTCTACCAAGATGCCTTAGGCATTTTTCCTTGTGCTATCGTCAAGCGTCAACTCAAAGCAGATGGTCCAAGTTATCGGGTGATGACCAGCTCAGGCCTTTGTATTGATAAGCGGCCTGCCGAATTATTAACTGGATGGGAACCCGATTTTCCTGCATGGTCTGAGATTCGCTGGGGCCGTTGGATTGATTGGACGGCTGAAGATGTAGCCGACGAGCTGCCTGATAAAGAAGTAGAAATGGGCTGGGATCGATGGGAGCGTGATGATGCCTACTATTCAGATTTAGCGGAAGAGTGGGAAAGCAAGCCTAAAACCCTAAAACCGGAGAATTTTGAACAGCTTGAGTTTCAGCTGCTTTAGCGAAAAACACCCGAACGAAAAAGCGATGCTCTTTATGATGCGATCGCTTTTTATGTTTTGATAGCCCTACTCAAGTTTGCTTCGACACGAAAACAGCTAGAACTACTTTCGTAGCCCACCCTTCAACGCTCTTGAATCGCTACAAATTGAGCTGACTAGACGCCAAGTAACTGTCTAGAACCAGCTTTGCCATGCTTAAGTTTGCCCGCAATTGCAAGGAGCAGATGAGATAACTGATCGTTATCCATTTCTTCAATCGCTGCCTCTAGGCCAGAAGAAGATGCGCCTAGTTGACTGAAAAAATATTGCTTCGCTTCACTTGGTAAATGAGCCAACATCTTCTCCAAAGAGTCGTTATAGACCCGCTGTTGCCCATTCCGAAATTGCGAAATCATCTGCTGAGATACGCCTGCACGCTCAGCAAGCCATTTAGCCGAGATTCCAAATTCTTCGAGAGTCCGATCAAGAGCTTGGGAAAAGTTCATAGCTTTTTCGTTCAAGACTGAATTTTATCTGGTAAATTAAGTCTTGGCTTAACTGTGATTAAGTCCTTCCCTCTATCATACATGCCTGCCTCAAGAAGTGGAATTACTTCATGGTGGTAGTTCTATTCCCTCTCTATATGCCTTTGGTCAAATAAAACTCTGCTTAATCTATCAAAAAGAAGGTGTAGCGTTGACGGTTAACTCCTCTAGAAAAACTAAACGAGCTGAGCCTTTGCCTTTAAGCCCACTGGGTAGACGACTGTGTGAAACTTTTCCCTACCTTTGGCAAGCAATTCTGGGCGTTAATGAACCAGACCCACAGTGGCAGACCATTACCAAGCATCCTATAAGGCCTCGGGTGTTGTGGCGATTGTGGCAGGATTCAGCCCAATTAATAGGGGTTAGATTTTCTGGCCAGACCCGCTATGGAATCATCGATATTGATTATGAAAGTCTCTATCACCCAACGCAAGACTCAGAGGCAGTCAAAGCGCTCAGGACTGCCCTTGAAACAATTGGACTCTACCGTAGCATTCTGGTTCGTTCTAGTTGGTCCGAAGGTTTGCACCTTTACATTCCGCTACCTGAAGAGGTTCCTACCTTTGGCTTAGCAAGTGCTCTAAAGCAATGCTTAGAAGCTCAAGGATTCATTGTTAAGCCAGGACAGTTGGAAATCTTCCCTAACTGCAAAGCCTATGCTTTACCCGGCACCTATACCGAATACAACGCTCATCGCCTCCCCCTCCAACCTGCATCTGGTTCTTGCTTACTAGACAATGACTACAACCCGATTAGCGATGACCTAGAGAGCTTTTTCCAACAATGGGACACCGCAGCAGCAGGTCAAGCTCTAGAAGAACTAAGGAGCGCGATCGCGACAGCTAGAGCAAATCGCAAAACTAAGCGGCACCGTAGCAATATTGTTGGGGACTGGCAGCAGGACCTTTTGGGCGATATACAGGAGGGCTGGACTGGGCATGGTCAGACTAATCATTTGCTCAAAACGATTGCTTGCTATGGCGTGGTGTTTGAAGGATTAACTGCCGAAGCCTTAGCAAAGCACGTTCACCAAACTGCTATCAGCTCTCCTGGTTATCAACAGTGGTGTAGGCACCAACATGAAATCACCTTGCGATCGCAGGTTTGGGCACGAGCCGCTGAGGGCTATTACTGGCCACTAGGCAGCTCTCCTAAGCGATTAGGCACCCTTCACAGTGATGGAAACAATAACGTAGTTCCATTCAACCTTGCTCGTTCCGAAGACGCACAGCAACGTATTAAAGCAGCATTTAAGCACTTAGAAGAACAGAAGCAGTTGCCGCCTAATGCAACGGCCAGAGCTAAGGCGATCGCTCAGCAAGGGGGAGTCAGTACGAAAACCCTCTATCGCTATCTAGAGCTATGGCATCCCTCACATCAATCCGACTATGAGAACGAAACGTGTAAAATACCTGACTCAGAAACAGTTTTGGCCAGTTTTGCTACTTCAGAAGCTAAAAGTACAGAGTTGTCAAAACCCGTTGAAGACAAGGAATTTTACACCTACAAAAAATTTATGAAGGGTTGGGCTTGTGAATCTGTCTTGGCTAACTTTTTATCTGTTTATCCTCATCATTCATCCCGCCGCGACCTGTTGACCGAAAGTGTCACAACTGTTGAGGGCACTGATGCTTCTCAAGAGCTAATGCCAGAGAGTTTGGACGATTTAACTGGCACAATAGGAAGTTTTCCACAAGAGCAGCTCGTTGATTTTGCAAGTGTGCTAGCAAGCATCGATGTGGAAGTTTTGCGATTAAGCTGGGATACCTTCCAATTCCAAAACTTTCTCGAGTCAACCTATGGCAAGTCCTCTCGTAGTCTATTGAGCGACTGTGAGTTGATGGATCTGTTTAGCCGTCTTAGGACAATATTGTCAGTCTCGAGCGGTTGATGGCAGGGTTCTAGACCTTTAAGTGACAAGAACCCTACCGTCAACTGGGAGCACATTATTTTGACCAGCAACGTTGGAAGCCACTGCCAAGCGCTTAGTCAAGCGGCTAGAAACGCTGGGCTATCAAGTCTCTGTGCAACTTCAAGATGCTTCAGCGGCAGCTTAACGGCGTGGGATTTTCAAATTAATATCGTATCCTGCCGCCGTCCCTAATCCTCATGGCATCCGGTAACTTCAGCAAGTACGACACTGGCAACCACTCTTTCGGGTTTGGATTTGATTGCTGTTGAGGTAGTATTTCCTGACCGCCGCGAGGGGGCCGGAACGCATTAAAAGGGCTGATAACGTAGGGAGAAGTAAAGACCATTGTCTTGTGCCGAGTTGCCCGAATTATCAACTGATATCAGCGGAATGCCATAGTCTACCCGCGCCTCCAAGCCGGGGCTAGGCAACCAACGTAAGCCGGCACCGATACTGGTGATCGCTTGAGGATCAGGATTAGCATCACGATTGTTCCAGGCATTGCCAAATTCGATGAAGGGGGTGAGCTGCAAAAGACTCGGATTTTTAGTCAGGGGAAAGCGCAGCTCTAAGGAACCGACCACGCCATTATCTGAGACCAATTGATTTTGCCGATAGCCACGTACTGTATCAATGCCACCCAGGCTAAAGCGCTCTAAAGACAGCAGTGAATCGGGAGTTAGTTGAGCCGCCACACTGCTGACTAACACGACTCTGGGCGACAACTGCTGCAACCACTGAAACTGCCCTTGCCACGCGAAAAAGCGCCCGTCAGTGACAAGACCGTTTACGGTGGCATCAAAGGCGTCAATGCCAAGGCTAAATTGTGATCGTGCTGCCAACACCCGTGTGGTAGTGCGATTGGTCCATTCTTGAGCAAAGCGAATCACTGACACTTTCGACTCACCGTTATCCGGACCCTCAGAGAACGAGAACGGAATATCATTCAAAATAAAGGTTTGACTGCGTCGCAAATCAAGTCCTAAACTAAGCGCAAATTCACTACTTGGCGATCGCTGTACGGGCTGGCGGACGCTGAGGGAGAGAGTATGGGTTTTGCTACGAATGCCTAAATCCTGAAAGGGTTCTTCAATAATTTCACTGCTGTTGTTGCCGTAGCTGATGCTGGCTGTGCCGTTGAGCGCATTGAAAGGCACTGTATAACTGAAATTGTGGAGGTCGAGTGCTTCACCTTTGCCGTAGTTGGCGGTGAGGCGGTCACCAAAGCCGAGTAAATTATCATTAGAGGCATAGACGCTATCAGCGATGGAACCAACACTGGGCGGTTGATCGTTCGCGGTTGCAAAACCGATATGCCATGGTGATACTTCTTGTAAGGTGACGTGCAAACGGTTGCGACCGGGTCCCGTACCGGCGGTGAGTTCGGCGTTGACCTGAGCAATCAGCGGATCAAGCTGCAACAGTTGTAGCGCTTCTTCGAGCCGTTGACGGTTCAGTGGTGCTTTAGTCGCCCGCTCTAAACGGCTCCGCACATAGCGCTCTCGTAAATGAGTTAAGCCGTCAATCTCAATTGGTTCTAGTGTGCCTTCCACCACTTGAATCTGTACAACGCCCTGATCCAATGGTTGATTCAGCAAGAATGCACCAGAAGTAATGTAACCTCTGCTGATGTAGAGTTGGGTAATACAAGCGCGTAGGTTCAGGAGGTCTTCAAACGTTACCTCTTTGCCTTCGTAGTGTTTCACGAGTGCAGCAATCTCGTGCTGCAAGACAGTTGGGTTGCCGACGATCTCGATTTTCTTAATTAAAAAGCTTTCACCACTGGTCACAGGTAGCTCAGATGGAGCAGGCGTAGGGGATGTTTCTAAATTGGGTGATGGTGTAAGATTGGGCGCAATGGGAGGCAGATTCGGAGATTGGGAAGGTCTCGAAATAGTTTGATCGATGGGTGGGGCCGATGGCACTGTAATGTCAACCTGTGGGGCCGATTGGGCAGCGACGATCGCCGACTTGCTCAGTAGAACGGTAAGACTGATAATAGTAACAACCGCTCTTTTCAAGGCGCGCACTCCCGACTCATGACCAACTGTCCACTAGCTAAGCGATAAATACCTTGCGGTTCAACGATCGGATCGCCTAGCTTCCATGATTGATTGGTTTGAGCTTCTGGGAGCGATCGCACTTCCCTGGTTGCAAAAGATGCTGGCGGTGGATCACCGGGACGCACGGGTAGACCACCGGAACCTGTAACGAGAAAGGTGTCGTTTTGCCCATGCTCGCGACCGCGAACGATGCAGCTATTGGCAATCAACGTGTTTGGGTCGATCAGATTTTGTGGCAGTTGGGTGAGGCTATTTTGGATAAAGGTCGTGTCGGGAATGGTGATGATGCCCGAAACTTTGCCGCTGGCGTTGACATCAACGCGATTGTTACCATCCAATGTGCGAGGATTAGTCCCAACAGGTGCAGGTCGATAGTTTTGCCCGAAGAAGGCAGGAGTATTAGGAGTATTGATATTACCGCCTTGTCCATCACGGGCAAAAGACAAAATATCACTGTCATTGAAGGCAAGGATGGATTTAGGAGCAGTAATGGTGATATTGCCTCCACCTCCTGTGCCCTGAAGAACATTAGTAGTGATGTCGCTATCACCAAAAAGACGGACAGATTTAGCAAAAATATTAATAGCACCACCTGTAGAGCGATCAGATGCGGTGACTATGCTACCGTTGTTAGCAATCAAGTTTCCGTTGGCACGAATAGTTATATCGCCGGCTCTACCGAATCCCAGGCTCTCCGAGGAGATTCGTGCACCGTTGGTTATGTTGAGGTTAGCCGTGCGAAGGTGCACGTTACCTCCATTTCCCTCAGAGTCAAAAGATGTACTAGCAAATAGCCCACTAACAGGTCCTTGGTTAGGAACAAAGACTTGATCAATTAATTCATTATCACTTCGATTTATATAAAGAGGCTGCCGATCTGCATAAGTAGGATCGCTACCAGAGAGAGTAATACTATCTGAGATGTTAAGCGTGATATTTCCTGCATTACCACCGCTTTGAGTTTGGGTGAGTACTTGCCCACCATTGATAGCTTCAAAAGTGTTTGCAGTGATGGTAATGCTACCTCCATCACTGTTATTAAGAGTTCGAGCGCTGACAATTGCTCCATCTTTTACGCGAAAGATAGGAGTTTCAACAAAAATAGTCCCTCCCGAACCGACTGCATCTACCTCAGTAGGTGTAAATAAGCCACTAGATTGACCATTTCCATCTTTTCCGAAGCTAGCTCCAGAAAGCGTTACTGAATCAGTAGCCCGAACTTCAATGCTCCCTTGGGTTCCTTGACCACGAGTACTGGCAATTGCAACAGCGCCATTAAACAAATCGAGTGATCCTGTTGTGATCTTAATGCTACCGCCTTGTCCGGAGGCTGGATCTTTTAATGTACTAAATACACCGCTGGATTGTCTATCTTGAGGTCTTTTACCATTACCTATTCCATCGAAAACAATATTTTGGGCAGAGAGTTGGATGTTTCCTGCATTCCCTCCTTGCCCTGCACTACTGGTGCTTATGACTGCACCATTCTTTACAAAGAGAGATTTTGCTGTGCTAATGCTGATATTTCCCCCCTGCCCTGCGCCGTCCTTTAATATCCGGCTATATGCACCACTAGAAAGGAAGGTGGGACCTTTTTCAGCAACGCGAAACTCAGGACTTTCGCCAATGAAAGAGACTGTATTGGAGGCGTTGATGACTATACTGCCTGCACCTTCCTTTCCAAAAGAGCTAGTAGTTAGGACTGCACCATTGCTTACAGAGAGCTTACCTGTTGTGATGCTAATACTACCTGCTTTACCCACACCCACTGTGCCATCATCGTTCTGATCCACACGGCTAAAGGCACCACTAGAGAATTTATCTGATAGCTTATTACTGCCTACTCCGGTTTGGGATATCCCGTCAAAGGAAACTGCATCACGAGCGGTAATCGTTATAGTTCCAGCATTTCCTTTACCAGAAGTACTAGTTTCCAAGTGACCACCGTTGGTTACAGAAAGCGAGCCTGCTGTAATGTTGACACTGCCTCCATTACCAACAGCATCTTCTCGAACTCGGCTGAAAATACCACTAGATGGAGTAGGACGTCCTGCTCCATCTCGCGATAAAGCAGTACCTGCCCCATCAATGGAAACCGTATCACGAGCTGTGATAGTTACAGTCCCAGCATTCCCTCTGCCAAAAGTACTGGTTTCTATTTGACCACCATTAGTTACAGAAATTGATCCAGTCGTGATAGTAATGTCGCCTGAATTGCCGCCTGTATTGTTGGTGATATCAGCCAGAGTTGCATTGTAAAGCCCGGACGTGGGTCCCGTCGTAAGCCTGTCACCAGAAATGTTGACTTGATTAGCATTGATAGTAATGTTACCTCCATTTTCATTGCCTTCCTGCGCAACTCCTGCAACTAGGCGTCCACCATTAGTTGCAGTGAAGGTATTTGCATTAACTATAATGTCTCCTCCTCCAACACTTCGCACGTTCACACGTGCATTGTCGTCTAAAGTCACATTTGAGAGTAGACTTCCTGACGGAAAGCTAAGACTGAAGGTTTTACCGGAAATCGTTAGTCCTACACTGCCCGATCCTGCCAGTCCGCCTAGTTCTATTCGACCACCCGGAGCATCTAACCCCGTAGTGGTGTTTGAGTTCACATTGCCACTTACTATTACATCGCCACCTACTAATACTAGGCTCCGTCCATTAGGAACCCGAAATTGGTTTGAAGTTGACTGATTGGTGATAGAGGCAGGAGAAACTTGGTTGAATAGCAAAGCGGAGGGACTGACCGCTAGTAGAGAGTTCTGAGGAGCAACTAGCGATGTCTTGGAAAACTCACCACCACCAGGGAACAGGATTGCGTTTGCTGTTGTACCTACAAATGAGCCTCCAATGTTTAAATGGGCATTTTGTCCAAAGACAATACCATTGGGATTCATTAGAAAGAGGTTGGTACTGCCCTGAGATTGAATCCGTCCTTGAATATCTGAGAGGCTACCGCCTGTGACACGCGCAAAAATGTTGGTAATGGTAAGTGGGTTGAGAAAATTAGCAGTTCCACCATTTGGAACATTAAAAATGCTGAAACTATGGAACAGACTCGTCCCGCCAACCGTTGTGCCATCTTGAATGGTAAAGGTCGTGCCATTAGCAGTAACTGTGGTGTCAAGGGAAGGGTCAGCAGTAACTTGAGCGAGGGTACGACCACATATTCCTCCCATCACCCCAACTAAAGCCAACGAACTTGTCAGCCCCGAAAGCCATTTCCAAATCAGCCAGTTTTTAGTAAGCATAGCTTGATACCTTCGAAAGTGAGAGAAGAGGGCTAAGATTTCCAAGATAGAACCGATCAAGTTCAGTCAAAGGTACTCGAATCAAAGAATATTGTGAAGGGCTATGGTGATAAGGATTGCAACAGATAAGCTGTCTTGAATAAAGGAAAACATCACCCCAAGCTGGAGCCTGAGGAATGCGAATCCGTCACCCTATCCGCCCTCTCCTCGCAATTCTGTACCTGAGTAGCTTCCTCCTCTGCTTAGGACTGAATCAAGTCTCGACTGCGCAAACACCCACCATCACCCAACTCGTACAGCAGGGTGTCGATCGCTACCAGAAAGGCGACTACAAAACTGCTGTTGCTCGCTGGAGGACAGCCTTAGAGGTTTACCCGAACGATCCGGCAAACGTTGTCATTATTCAGGAGAACTTAGCACGGGCACAGCAACAACTGGGCAAAAGTGATGCCGCGATCGAGCAATGGGAGCAAGTCACTGCTTACTACCGCCAGACCAAAGATCTGAAGTCATTAGGACATAGCCTCACTGAACAAGCACAGATTTACAGTAGATTAGGACAATCCCGCAAGTCGATCGCTCTTCTGTGTGGGCAGGAAGTGCATCATCGGTTGCCAAAGATCGAGCAATTAGCCTGTTTGCCTGACAGTGCCCTTCAAATTGCTCGTGCTGTCAATGACAAAAAGGGTGAAGCTGCCGCCTTGGGCAGTTTGGGCGATGCCCAGCGGTTGCTTGGTGATTACGAATCTGCAACTACGCTACTAAAAACCAGCTTGGAGTTAGCTTCAGATCTGCCTGCCTATCGCATTGCAGCCCAACATAGTTTAGGCATTGCCTACAGCAGCCTTGCTCAGGTTAACTATCGTCGCGCCGAATCTGCTAACCAGCGGGGAGATAGTCAAGAAGAAGATCGATTCATGATAATCGGCAAGAAGCATGACGAAAACGCCTTGCAGTCTTTTAGGCAGGGTTTAGAACTAGCTCGAAGCCAGAAGGATATAGCAGGCGAGTTGCGATCGCTGATCAGCGCCATTCCCGCTTACTACCGTACCGATAAAACGTCAACAGCAATGGAAGCCCACCAGAAGGCAAAGGAAGTCCTGGCAGAAGTTCCTGACAGTCAACAGCGCGTCTATGCAGCCATTGATTTAGCGCGATTGCTGAAACCTGTCGCGACCAAGGAACCATCATCGCGTAGCGATTGTTTGAAATCAGCTTTGCTGCCTCAGGCGGAAACGCTACTTAAACAGGCAGTTGACACTGCCCAAAAATTAGAAGACCAACGTGCCGCATCGTTTGCGCTGGGAGAACAGGGACATCTGCAAGAGTGCCGTGGTAACGTTCCGCAAGCACTCCAACTAACAAATCAGGCACGTCTTGCCGCCGATCACTCTAAGGCAAGCGATAGTCTGTATCTCTGGGAGTGGCAGACCGGGCGCATTCTGCGCAAGCAAGGACGAAATGAGGCAGCAATCGCCGCCTACCAGCGTGCGGTTACGACCTTAGAAGCCATCCGCAGCGATATTCTGTCAGCCAATCGCGACCTGCAATTTGACTTCCGCGACACGATCGAGCCCATCTACCGTCAACTCGTTGCGCTCAGACTAGAGCAGGAACAGCCCATTCAAATCAAAGCCATCCCAACTAAAGCTGAAGAGTTCAAAAGCGAGGAAAATTTCAAGGGGATTGTGGGGGCGATTGACTCACTTAGACTGGCAGAACTGCAAAATTACTTCGGCAATGATTGCGTCATTACGGTAGCGAATCCGACCAGCCAAAATCAAGCTGTTGATCCAACTGCCGCTATCATCAACACGTTCATCCTGGACAACCAAACGGCCGTTATTTTAAGCCTGCCTAATGGTCAGAAAAAGTATTTCCTTCATAAGATTACGCGTCAAGAGCTGACCAATCAGATCAATGCCTTTCGTCAAGGGTTACAACGCTTTAGAGATCCAGTATATAAACCCCAAGATGCTCAAGAGGTGTACCGTTGGCTGATTGAGCCCTTTGTTAACGACTTGAAGCAAATTAAGACGTTGGTATTTGTGCAAGATGGTATTTTACGCAGTGTCCCAATGGCAGCTTTGCACGATGGCAAGCAATTTCTGATTCAGCAGTACGCGGTTGCTACCACGCCCAGCCGTAGTGCAATTGATGTCAAACCATTTAACCGCAGCGGACTGCGAGTGCTGGCACTGGGCTTAACGGAAGCCCCGCTTGTCGATAAGAAACGGCTTCCGGCGTTACAAAAAGTTGGTCCTGAACTCAGGGGAGTAATAGGAAAAATTCCTGGCAGTAAACTCTTGAAGGATCCACAATTTAATCGCGATGCAATGGAGAAAGAACTCAGCCAAACAGTTTACCCAATTATTCATCTAGCAACGCACGGTAAGTTTGGCACCGATCCAGACGATACCTATATTGTGACTGGCGAAATTGTTGCTGGCGAAAACCGGAAGCTAACGCTGACTGAACTCGATCGCCTGATTCGCGAAAAAACACGTAATCGCGAACCGCTAGAGCTGCTGACATTGACTGCTTGCGAAACCGCAGTCGGAGACGACCGATCAACACTAGGACTGGCTGGCGTAGCGATTCAAGCAGGAGCAAGAAGTGCGTTGGCATCCCTATGGTCAATTAATGATCCAGCAACCGCCCAGCTTGCCCCCGATTTCTATGCCAAACTGCTGGATACCAAACTCAGCAAGGCTCAGGCACTTCAATTCGCCCAGAAAGCACTGATTGGTGATGCCAATTTTTTTCATCCCGCCTATTGGTCGCCGTTTGTGCTGGTTGGCAACTGGCAATAGCAAGCTCACTGTTGCTCAGCGTTGAGCACTTGCTGGAGCCGATCGTGCTGCTGCTTAACTTTATCAGGCGTCCCTGTTGCTTCTACATTGATTAGATTCTCTAGTAACGAAATCGTAACCGACTTCGTTTTAGTGTCTTTCAATGCTTCAGCGATTGCATCGTACCAGAAGCCAAATTTGGCAAACAAGTTGGCTCGCTGCGAGTTATCAGATGTTTTTGCCAGAGACGATTCTAATGCGGCTGGCATTGCGACAACTTCAACGTCTGTCCGCAATACCTGATCTTTATCAGGGGAATCCGGGTTGCACAGGAGCGCTACTTGCCAGAGATACGTTTGCCCAACTTTTAAGCCAGCTTCACTGTTTGGCAAGGAGTATTGCATGATGCCTTTTTTACTCTTGAATTGAGTTTGGTACAGCAAGACGGGCTTGCCACTGCTGGTACGGCTGTAGAGGGTAAATTCGATCGAATACGACTGGTTATCTGGAACATACCAGGCGAAGGTTGGATGCGTTGCTGTTGTTTGCCCTATATGACTCAGAGGGGCAAGGGCAGTCAGCGTTCCTTTCGTTCCTGCCTCACAAGAACCCTCGCCTCTAACTGTCGTTGCGATCGTTGAACCAGAAGGCCTGGAAGATCTAGGCGGTTTGTAGCCAGCTAGGACCATAGGGACGATCGCAAAAGACGAGAGGAGTACAACACCAACAAAAACCGTTGCACGCTGGAAGGTAGCTGTTGAGCTGAGAGCAGTCCAGAACCGATGCGATTTGAAGCGTGGGTGCTGAGTCATATCAGTTGGTTGAGGAATACAAGTTTTTATCACAATACTGAAGTGCAAGCGACTAAGCCAGATTATTTGCGGTCAAAGGTGATGTTGATTTCTGCAATCAACATCATCAATAACGGCACTTTTCACTCCCAGACAACCTAGCAGTTGCTACCAGCAATAACAAATTTTGCGTCTCTTTGGGTCAGCTCAGGCAAGATGAGACCTTTTGTGTGAATCATGAAGAGGTAGCAAGTTCAAAGTTGAAGATCGCCGCAATCAGTTCAAGAAGACAGAAGCGGAAACATCAGTGTTGTCTCAACTCATGGCTCACCGCTATGAACGCAAGAGTCTGCTGATCACGGCCAATCAACCTTTCGGCCAGTGGGATAGCATCTTCTCCGATTCGATGATGACGGTGGCTACCATTGATCGCCTAGTGCATCCGCGACAATTATTAAACTGCAAGCGGAGGTTTTCGTAAGCAGGCAGCCTTAGCCCGTTTCAAATCTTCTTGATAGCTCATACACAATTGTCATCTCTCTCGTGGCGATCTACTCCTGTTTTTTGATCTCGGCTCCCTCTAGTTCAGCAGACATTGCATACAAAAAGGGCCTACGTAATTGAAATTTGGTAGAAACCATTAGCCGTCAGTGCTCGCTGCCCTTAAGCATGAGCCAGCCTTGTACCCTGGCATCTTTCGGTAAAGTAGGTCACGCGATTGTGCCCTTGCCTTGTCAAAAGACAGCCAGCAGCGTGGCAGAAACGGTACGTGAGTCTGTATGAGCGTTTCTCTACTGTGTAAGTCAACTACCTTAACGCAGGGGGCGACCATAAAGAACGGTTTTAACTACACCGCTCCTACAGCTTTAAGTAATCCATCTGATCTCACCAATGCAACAACTCTAACCTCAAGTGCAAGGCAAGTGAGTGGCTTACTACGCTCTGCTCACAACGTCATCCACACCCGTAGGTTGATTTCGTTGGTGCTACTGCCGTTGGTGTGATTTCAACTACTCAATCGAGTTCAATATACCCCTTTACCACCCGAGACGCCTTCACTGTGACGCTTTGAGGCATTCACGAGTGACGGTTCTGTGCGGATTAAAACCCAGCTAGCCAACCGTTTTTCTGGTTGTTCTATGAAACCACCCAAACTTTATCGTCTGGTACCGCTGACCGTTGTCAGTGTTCTCGTTTACCACAACGTTCTTGCCCTTCCGGCAGGGGCGGGGGGATTCGACCCTCCCGAATCGGCTGCAACAGAATCTGTTAGCTGCTTAACCGAGCCAGTAGCTAATTCTGACAGTAATCCGCCAAATCCAGAAGCTCAACGCAAATGCAAACAGAAGCCGCGCACTTTTGATTGGCGGTACTGGAACCAGCCTGTTTCACAGAACAAAAACCTTTGCCGTGAGGATATCGATGGCAACACAGTTTGCCTGACATCGATATCAGCTGCAAGGCTTCGCTGGTAAAGCTTTCCTTTCCGGAATTTCTAAGTTTTTGAGTTCATTAATTGAGGACTTTTGACAATGGCAACGCAATCTAAGCTTCTCTCCAAATTTGCTGCATCCATTGGTACTCTCGTATTTTTAGGATTGATTGGTGCATCTGCAACAAAAGCCCAAGCAGCCGAAACCTTTTCAGTCGATTCTGATAATGGTGGGATGGCGTTAAACACCAACAATCAATTCCGCAAAATTGATGGACAGCCCCGGATGTCAAGTTGGCAGCGCAACGACAGCGACCCGGATCAACAGTTCGATCGCCTACCTGGAAATCGTGGCGGTATCCTCCTCAAGCATCGCTCTACGGGTAATTGCTTGAACGCCCACTATCTATCAAATGGTGCCGAATTAAATGTTTGGGGCTGCAATGCCGATGACCCCGACCAAAACTTCAATGTGATTGATCTTGGCGGTGGCTATAACCGAATTCAACGCACAGGTACTAACCTCTGTGTAGATTCTCCGGATCGCGCCAATTTTGGCAAAGTTCACTTGTGGCAATGCCTCGATCCATCCATCCCCAACCAGCGGTGGAAAAGCAGTGCTATTGTCACACCATCGACCACTGTTAACTGGAGTTCACCTGCTTATCGCGAAAATAATCCCTTCTGGAAAACCTTTGCACCTCCGTCAGTTGGTGGGACACTCGACTCCCAAGGCAACTGTACTTGGTATGCCAATGGGCGACTGCGAGAACTTGGGTATGGCGCAAATGATCTCACTCGGCTCACTGGCAATGCGAGCTACTGGATTACCCAGGCTCATAATGCCAGCATTCCAACAGGTAAAACGGCTCAGGTCGGGGCGATCGCGCAATGGGTTGGCTTGAATCACGTAGCTGTGGTGGAGAAAGTTAATACTGATGGCACGATCTTGATCTCTGAATCCAGCTACAACTATCCCCCTCAATTTCCCAACGGTTACTTGTACTCAACACGCACTATCCAGGCGAACTCGGTAGATAACTACATCTACGTCCGTCGCTAAATTTTACATAGTTCCTGTGAAAACCCGTAGGGATAGCGATCGCACTCAGAGATGGATATGCGAGTGCGATCGCATCCTTTCTTCAAGCCAGTCTTTAATCGACAAATGGTCGTTTCATACTCATGACTATTTCTCTACAACAGCAGTTGAAGTGCCGTACAGTTACCCTCGAAGTAGCGCTTCAAACTATAGTTCACGAAACAAATTTAGCGCTGTCATTATTGGATGAGCAGTTATGCATGAGTTTCTTTCGCCAACTGCGCGATCGTGTGACTTCGCTCCCAGTCATTCCACTGCTGCTCTGGCAAAACTGCTATTACTTGGGTAGTCCAGTACCAGTCTCTCCAGAAGCTGTGAATCAACTCTGCTACCGCTTGAACACAGACGTCACGATTATTCCAATTTCAGCTCAGAGCTATCGCGAGTGGTTCCGGCAGCAAAACCTAATCAACAATCAGCTCGATGCCTCTGAAATCATCAATCCGTTGACGGGTGAAACCGAGATAGAAGACGTTTCAGAAGCAACTGAGTTCAGCTTATCTCGTACTGGCAATCAAATTGAACGGATCAAAACCATTATTACCTCTGCCCTGCGAAATCGTGCCAGTGATATTCACCTGGAACCGACTGAATCAGGTTTGCAAGTGCGCTATCGCATTGATGGCATTCTCCGGCATATCACCACGCTTCCGTCCGACTATAGCCGCAAGGTCATCGTGGCGCTCAAAGTGATGTGTGACATGGACATTGCTGATAGCCGCCGCCCTCAAGATGGACGAATTAGCGAGAAGTATACAAATACCCAACAGCAAGACCAAGGCTTAGATTTGCGAGTTAGCACATTGCCTTGTGTCAGCGGCACCAAAGGAGAAGCAGGAGAAAAAGCCGTTCTTCGACTCCTGCGACAGCAAAACTCGTTTCAGACCATTAATGATTTGGGCTTTTCCGACAGCACCCGTCCTCTCTACCAAAGCTGGTTAGAGCAACCTCAAGGAATGATTATTCTGACAGGACCAACTGGTTCAGGCAAGACCAGTACGCTGTATACGAGTCTGAGAGCGATTGCCCAAGAAGCGGTCAACATTATCACTATTGAAGACCCAGTTGAATATATCTTGCCTGGAATTACTCAAACCCAAGTGAACGAGGCGGCTGGCATGACGTTTGCAGCGGGTCTACGAGCCATTCTACGACAAGACCCAGATATCGTCATGATTGGTGAAATTCGCGATCATGAAACAGCAGAAACGGCTGTACGAACTGCTTTAACTGGACATCTAGTTTTAACAACACTACATACCAACGATGCTATTGGAGCAATCCCTCGGCTTAAAGATATTGGTCCTGATCCTGGACTGATTAGTGATGCTCTCTTGGGTGTTGTTGCTCAACGGCTCGTTCGTCGAATTTGCCCTCACTGTGTGGAATCTTATAGTCCAACAGAAAAAGAGGTTACATTTCTCGGGCTAACCATAGAGGAAACTAAGATTCATGGTTGGAAAAAGGGCCGTGGATGTTGTCACTGCTTTGGTTCAGGCTACCTGGGTCGGGAAGCAATCGTTGAGGTGCTCAATGTAGACGACACCATCAGACAAATTATTTATGAAGGCTCGGCGATCGAACTGCAACAATACTTGTATGAGAGCGATTTCGCTTCCTTCCGCGTCGCGGCGATCGAAAAAATCACTCAGGGTATTACAACTGTTGATGAGGTGAAACGAGTCTTGCCTTTCAGCGCACTTTGTCATAAAACTAGCCGAAGTTCACTTAGGAAAGAGCGTCTCAGACTGGCCTCTGTTTCTTGAACTGTAAGACGCTTGGGTGCTAAATTGAAATATGCCCGCTCGGTTCATGCCGAGCAAAGTTCAACAATCCTTGAGGTCTTTAAGCAAACCTTAGCGACAACCTATTCTGCTCAAATACTAGACAGCGATGGCAAAACCGGAGTTTGAACGGATTCGCCACTTCGCGCAAGACGAGAGCCGGTTTGGACCGACTATCCCACGGCAAGCTCGTGATGAGCCGCGAACTGAGCAGTAAAAATATCACCGTGACCAAAACCAGGCTTTTTTCACCGTCCAACGTAACTCACATAGTGTGCCACCCGTCGATCGCTCTTCTCGCAAAAATTTTCCCCGCAACTGCTTCGCCAAGCGTTTTGCCTGTTGCGTTCCCATTCCTTCCGGTGGTGCTGGATTAGATCCACTACCGTTGTCCATCACCTGAAGCAAATTACATCCTTGAGAGTAACTACACCGCACCTCTAAGCGCGTAGCATTCACCGCATGCTTGCCCACATTGCATAGCGCCTCTTCTAAAAAACGACACAGCGACCGCTTTTTCTCCACGCTCAGATAACGTTCGTCTAACGCTTCAAACGTGACTAACTGCACTTTGAGCGCCTTGAAGCAGGGCAAGTCCCGCTCCATCACACTGCTGTATACCTCCTGCAGCACCTTATCCAATGGCTCCTGCAAGTTTAACTCACACTCGTAGCTCAAATGAAAATGATGACTCTGCTCTAGGGCTTCCTGACATACTGAATCATAGACCGAGCGCAGTTCACGATCCAACTGCTGTAACTCAACGAGGATTTGTGACGACGACAGCTCTTGCGATTGCATCTGGCGCATCAAACTCGCCAGCGTTTGCAGCGGACCATTGTGAATCGCGTTGAACGTGTGATCGATCACACGTTGACGGTCTTGCAGCCGCGATCGCAGATCCTGCTCATACCGATAGAAAACAGTCAGCCCCGCCCCATTCAGCAGCAGCACCAGCAGTGCCGGAACCATTGGAATCCACCAGCCAAGCAGCAACAAACCGTAGCTGATGCTGATTAAGGTGATGCAGGCGATTGCTAACCCCAGCATCAGCCCAAACGGGGCGCGGATAACCCGCCCCAAGCAAATTCCTACAACGCCCCAGCCTACAATCCAGATATATTCCCAACCATCTGCCCAGGCATTGAACAATGGACGCTGATCCAGCACGGCACTGACGATTTGACTGACCGCATGCGCCTGCGCTTCCACACCATAGATCTGGGCTGGATTATCGCGATCGATCGCGCTTACATTGACTACATCTTTGACGCTAGACGCGGTAATGCCAATCAACACAATTCGATTGCGAATCCAGGCTGGATCAACCTTGCCACTCCGCACATCCTGAAGCGACACGATCCGAAACGGCTTGGGTCCACTGCGAAAATTCAGCATCACCTGATTACCACCCGCATCCGTGCTGATGTAACCTCCAAAATTCGGCTGAAAGCGGGTGAGTTCCACCCCACCAAACCGCATCGCTCCAGGATCGCGAATGCCATTCTCAAGGGCAACATGCTGTGTGGCTAAGTAAGTTTCTGCCAACCGTAACGTCAGCGAAAAGTGCCAGTTATTCCGTAAGTCAGACGTGCCAAGTAAACTACGCCTCAGCGACCTATCTGCATCTAGCAAAGCATCGACAAACCCGATCTGCTCGGACGGCAGCGTTGGCGGTGGCTTAATTGGCGGGTATAATACTTTTTCGACTGCAATCACGCGCGGGTTTTGGAACGCTTCTACCAGCGCGGTATGACCAGGTGGGACAGGCAGATCTCGAACGATATCTAATCCTATTACCGCTGCTTGATTCGCTTGCAGCTCCTTGAGTAGGGCGGCAAGAATGTCATCAGAAATGGGATAAGTGCGAGCGCGTTGAATATCCGTTTCATTGATGCCAACAATGAGGATACGCTCATCTACAGGTTCAGCCGGACGTAGCCGCAAGCCTTGATCGAACGCCTTCCATTCCAGCCATTGCAGCATTCCGGTCAAGCGAGCGGCTGTCACGATTCCAATAATGATGGTTCCTGGTAATGCAACGTGCCACCAAGCAGCAAGCCCATCTCTGATTGTTTTCCAAGCGCTCACTATGACTCCTAGCCAAGCTCATTGTAGAAAAGCCAAATTCTAAGCTGTGAAACTCCTAATCAATCAGCCCTAATTGCCGCGCTCGAATCTCTGTTTGGATGCGAATATTCTTTCCCTCGTCGGGGTACACTTCCAGCGCGTCCTGAATTTTTGTCCAGTAATGCCGCACAGTCCGCTCTGCCACGCTCATGCGTTTAGCGATCTCTTTGTCCTGCAAACCTTCATGAAAGGCCAGCTTCAGCACGTCCAACCATTCGTGTTTCAATTCCAGCCGCGTTCGCATGTCCTTAGGTGTGTAGTTGACCCCGTTCAGTGCCCAATCTGCCAACTTCAGCATCTCTAGTAACGATAGTCCCTTATGTGCAATTGTGAAGCCACCCTCATGTTCACTGATGGCGGGTTTGAGGCGTACTAGCGATTGTGTACGGGCACTTTGCACCACAATATTGAGCGTTGGATATTCCCTCATCAAGGTCTTGAGCCGTTGAATGCCTGTGTCCGTTTGGGCAGGCGCTCCCGTCACATCGGGTATTGAGAGATCCATCACTAAGAGGTCAGGTTGACCCTTCTTAATCCAATCATGAGCCGCTTGAGCCGTCTGAGCCGTTTGAATCTCAACCTCTGGATACTGGCACTTCAGTCCGGCCACTGTGCCATTTAACACAGATTCGTGATCATCAACGACCAGAAATTTCATGACTGCTTTGGATACTGCTTGACTCATGATGATTTCTCTTAAAGTTTATAAACGTGAACTGAACATTAAAGTGAGCGCCAGCGGTAACACCAAGTAACTGTTGAGCCGCTTTTTTGACAGTAACAGTTGCCGTTAGCTAGCACCTGAAAAGCTTGCTGAAGCTTGGTTAACTCTGAGATGGCAACACCGGAGGGTAAGTCAAAACGGTTCGGTGCTGTCAGTTGAATCAGCATCTCACCTGAGTGAGCTTTCTGACTTAAACAAATACGAAGCCTTCCCTCGGCTCGTAGATGAGCAGCGGTGATTTGCAACCATGCAGTTAAGGTCGCTAAGACCATTCGACGTTGCTCCAGCGGTTCTGCTACCCAGTCGGTCGACAAAGCCATCTCTAGCGGCAAGGTGGGGTGGGCTTTCTGCCATTCTTTCAAGACAAATTGCACAGCAAGAGGTAGACTATCATCGAGATATGATGGTGCTAACCGATGCGTCACTGCTTCCAGTGAGTGCTGAATTGTTTCAAGTTGTGTTAACCAGTGCTGCACTTCCTTGGGATGAGCTTGCTTTTCCATGAGCGCTAACTCTAAACCACGTCTCATGGCAAATAGCTTCTGCAACAAATCCTCCCGAATGCACTCCGCTTCGCCACTCATTTGTGCAGTCTGCCGCTGATACCACCAGTACAGCGATCGACGCAGTCCAACATAGGATGCCAAAAGCCAGAGCAGAACTAAGAGAAAGAGTGCTAGAGCCACGATTATTGAGCTGCTGTATCGATGAATTAGAAATGCTTTGCAGCATTTACTTGGTGCTTAATGCTTTGACTACTGTGTCACTACATTCAATGAAGAACTAAACGAGGCATTATTTCTTCTTAAGTCAAGTTAATCCTACAAAGCAACCAGGATTGTTGCACTTTTCGGCAATGAAGCTGATAGCTCTTCAGCTTTAACTATCAGTAGGTTCTGTCGCAAAAGCTATTGAAGAACAAATGATCGATTGGAAGCAGGCTCAATCAAGCAACAAGTTTGCAGATTTGAGACATTTTACCGACAGTCTGTCACCCTCAAACTTGTATTCCTTCGTAAACTGTTGATCATCCGAGTGCCCAGAACTGACAGTTTTTAAGGCTTGTCGTGATACTAAAAAACGCGAATCGTTGTCCTACCCAAGGTAAACTCTTTGTCAGAGATCAACCAAGATTTGTAGATTTAGTACCTTCAGACTCAAATTTTATATTGCTCTCTTTGGGCTTTTACACGTTTCGCTCGTTCTGCAACAGCATTAAAAGCTTCGTCTGCCCGCTGCGTCTTGTCTCTACTTCTTACCATGGCATAGGTACGACGAGCTTCTTCAACTGAGTGTCCCATCAGTTCTGCATACAGATCCTGTTCCTCAGGCGTACCATACGTGTAGAGCCAAGTATCAAAAATTCTCCTAAAATCATGAGGGCTAGGGCGTTTCGCATTTTCTTTACCATACAAAATTGCAGTTGCTCTGAACATTACACGAGGAACTGCCTTTGTTAAGTGCTGCGCATCGGGTATGGGCATCCCACTGCGCTCAGGATAATTCCTGCTACGCAAGAAGAAGAGGTAATCATGGTTCAGTTGGGCTTTGGAGCGCCATTTCTTTATATACTCATCCATATCCCTCGTAAGCTGTTCCTTAGCTGGACCAGCAAATAATGGGTACTCTCTACCTTTTCCCGTTTTAGCACCTGTCTTATGCCCCTCAGAAGTAAGCGTCACCCACCATCCATCCGGTTCGCGCCTAAGGTTTTTATTGATTTGAAGCTCTCTGATTTCTCTTTGGCGGACAGGAGTGTAGGTCAGAATACCGATAATTAAATAATTTTGCCAGGATGTCAGCACTGCTTGGAGAGTACGTTGCTTATGATCAGACCACTTCTCGCTACAACAACGCCTTAAATACTCAACAACTTCTTGACACTGTTCTAAATCCAATAACTTTTTAGAGAAAGCCTCCGGAGAGGTTGTCCGTCTATCTGTCTTTATACGTGGAGCAAGTTCGTTCTGGATTGCTCGAATGTCCAATACTGCATCACAATCAACAAATTTTGCTCTTTTTGAGTTTTTGCCAAAGTGCCACTTAGCAATACACATAGCAGTCCGGCAAATAGATGAAGCATGATGAAAGCCATTTCCCCTTGCTGTAAACTGCCAAGCAAGATACTCCTGCAATGTTTCTTTCTCAGCAAGTAACGTGATATCTAGATCATCTAAGTTCGTTTCTTGTACATTTTTGAGCCACCCGAGAAAACTGAGAATGTATTCTTTGTAGTTCTGCCAAGTTGTGTTCCGTACAGGGGGATCTCCCTTACGAGCAGGCATATACTCAGACGTGAGATACATATGGAGCGCTTGGAGCTGTTTATCTAGTTTTGGTGTAAGCTCATGTTCTTTGAGGCTGTAGGGAACAGAACCATAATTGCGATTTCCCTTACATAAATCGTCTAAATTCACGTTAGCCCTTAGATTGGGGGCACGTTTCGGTATGTCTTGAAACCTCACAAACTCAAAGTACCAAGATTGAGCTTCCATCCAGCTCAAGAAACGATTGAGACTACTACGGTTGTTTTCAAGCGTGCGCTCATTTTTGCCACTTTCTAAAGCAGTCTTAGCTGTAATCTCAAAGTACTGCTGAGCGTTATTTACGAAATCATTGATTAAGATTTTGGATGGATAGTCCTTCAAGTTGGTTCTAGAATGACCGCGAAATCTAAAGAAATGCAAAACGTACTTCTTGAGCGTGGTCTTTAAATTGCTAATTGTTTTTTCAGAAGTGTATTTAGCATACAAATCAATAATGCTAGCAAGGCTTGGAATTGCGTTTTCTTGTATTTTCATAGTAGTCAGCTAAAGTATGATTTTACCCTTTTAATAGGATACCACGACCGCAGTGATCGCCTTTCTATACATGTTATTAAATACGAACACTATCTCCGTAACGTTACTTTCACAGGAGGTCCAAGCTGTAAACTCATTACAAAAATCCTAAAAGTTTTAGGAATTTAGGATTTTTTCAAGGTGGTTATACGAAGAATTTTAGTTAGAGTAAGCAAAGTATGGAAAATACAAGAAATACTAAATTGAGAACTTAAAAGGTGAAAAACTTTCAATATAATTGAAATTGCTGTTTTAATCGGATAAAGACTCGGAACAACAACTGCTGATGAATAACGTGATAGGAAACGAGTTCTTACGAAAAATAGCTTTAGTCACCTCGATTAATTCGTTTGTGACGGGTTAGAATCTCACATGAGACAAAAGCGCGTTTGCTCAAGACACCGTTTCCCTTCACTTTAATTGAGCAGCATGACCCGTGTCAGGGAAGTGAGAAATCGCTCCAAGTCGTTTTCCTTAATCCGCAGTCTGAGTTTTCAGGTAGTACAATCTTGTAAAGGACGAAGAAAAAAGTGTTGAGGATAATAGGGATAGTCTGAGCTGTGGAAGGGGTGTTCTCATGAAACCCTACTTGTTATGTCCCACCTGTGGGTCTGATGATATCGTCAAAAATAGAAAGTGAGATAAAAGTTGGGGAAAGCTTGAAAACACGTGCAGTAGCATTGAGGGATGCTTAAACCTAGTGTTCCTCCTACCTACCAAATTCACGTCTCTCTCATTGGCATCAGCCCGATGATTTGGCGACGGCTCTTGGTGAGTGGGGACAGCACGATCGCAGACTTTCATAACATTTTGCAAATGATGATGGGATGGAGCAACGAGCACCTCAATCGGTTGACCATCCACGGCAAACACTACGGTGTCTATCACGCTGGCGGCATCCTTTTTAATGACGACCCTTCTCAAGTTTGCCTAGCAGATTTGCAACTGCGAGAACGAGAGAAATTCTTCTATGAGTATGACTTCACAGATGACACTGGTCAGTCTGAGGATTACAGACTTGATGATCAAGACGTTTTGCAACGAAATCGTGCCACCGAGAAGTAGGCACAGTTTTAGCAACGGTTGCTGTTGGTGAATGTACTACAGGTGTCTCACGCCGGGGCCAGCACTGCAAACTTTGCCACCTCAGACGCTCTGAGATATTTAGATTTTTTGCCAGAAAGAAATGGGCTACAGCTTCTCGCCTGCTAGTAGAGATTTTTAGATCTTGCCGTGCCACCCACAGCGGTCTGGGCTATCCAGCAATCTAGCAGTGCCTCACCTTCAGTGCTGATCCTCGTGCGCTCGGCCTGGAGAGTGGCGAGTTCTTGTTACAGGTCTTGAAGCTTGGTCATGTTTGATTCATGTGCAATTTCTATGATTCTACCGATTTTGCACATGAATCAAAAGGGAAACTACCCTAAGCGTTGAAGCCTGTGCTGAACAAGGAGTCGCACGAGGATCAGGCTTTGGTGCGCTATCTAATCAAGTTGGGTTAGGTCAGGCGATCGTAGTGTTTTGATCACGCCTTTTCACACCCTTTCATGCCCTCGGCTCATCTAGAAAGGTAATCTCCACAATCTAGTCATGAGGTTTGATACGCTTTCCGCTTCACAAACTCCTACTATTTTCAGCCTCCCTCCACCAGTGAAAGTGAGTATGTTGATGAATCAGCTGAGGCAAGTTAGACAAGGTGAGGCATCGTTGTGCCAGCACAGCTTCTAAGGTATCCAAGTTCTCGAAATGTCGATTGACAATGGGTTCATCACTCAACTGCCATAAGCGCTCCGCAGGTTGTAGTTCTGGCGAGTAGAGGGGCAAGAATTCCAAATGAATTCCTTCTGGCACTAGCACCTTGGGAGAGCGATGCCAACCCGCTCCATCGAGCACCAGCAAAATCTGTCGATGCGGTCCCGCTCCCACCGCTTGGGCAAAGGCAGTCAGTGCCGCATTGAACCAAGCCACATTCACACTAGGTAAGAGGAACCATTCCGTCTGCCCACTTTGAGGATGCACGAAAGCATACAGATACAGCTATTGGTAGCGATGCTGGACGAGCGCAATCGGGCGCTGCCCTCGCTTAGCCCAGACACGGCGCTGAATTGGTTTGAGCCCTAAGCGATGCTCATCCATCGCCCAAGCCTCAATCACCGTTTGGGGATAGGCTTGCTGCAACTGGCTCAGACGAGGGGAGAAGTTTCTTTAAAGGCCGCTTGGGCATCGGGGTCTGCTTGGATATGCTGAGGTCGCGGGCTTTGCAAACTCCGCTCTAGACGTTGCAGATAGTCCCAGCCTCGTTGCACCCTGACTTCGCTGCGTCCTGTGCTTTGAGCTATCCAATCGGCTACCTTACGACTGCTCCAGAGGCCCCCATCGCTGGGTGGGGCTTGCAGGGCTTGCTCTAGTTCTTGCTGCTGTGCTTGATTGAGCAGGGCCCGGCGAGGACGCTGATGCCCTCGACGACGATTGCTGAGGCTGGTGGTGCCTTCTCGGTTATAGCGATGCACAATGGCTCGAGCATAGTCGTAGTTGAGACCTACAGTGGCCGCAGCATCCTTGACGTACCAGTGCTGGGAGACTAACCACAACAGATGCCAACGACGCAATTCTACGTGGTCTGTCGCACTGCGATAGTGCTGCTGTAGTTCCTCTGAACTCAGATGGTCAACTAGTTCTAATATTCTTCCCGGTAGTACTAGAGAGGTAATGATGCGTTGTAGTGGTGAATAAAATTCCACAGCAAGCCGATGTGATTACGTAGACTCTTCGAGAAGGCTAAGCTGCGTCTGACAAAGCGTGACACCCGCTGTCTGAGGGTATTGTTAAACCGCTCAATGTAACTCGTTTTGCCGCTCGACTTACTGACGACCCGGTGCCGTTTACGGGGTAGCACCTGCTGGTAGGCCTCCCAATCGTCGGTATAGATGACCGCACACTGTCGATAGACTGTGGGCAAGACATCCCAGAGGCGTTGTGCACTTTGGGCAGAGCGGTCACCGACATGAGCCCCGATGATCTCACGGGTATCGGCATCAAGCGCTAACCAAACCCATTGTTTGTTGCCCTTGTGGTCGACAAACGACCAGAGTTCATCACATTGCACCGTCAACCGCCCCTTTTTTTGGGCCGAACCGTAGCTTGAGTTGGCGTTTGGGCGGCTTTGCAGGTGACATAGTCTTGCAACCATTGCTCGGAAACCTGAACCACTCGGGCAATTCCAGCCATCGAGAGGCGTTCCAGCAAGAGCCGGTCGATCAGTTCCCGTGTTGGGGTGTCGATGGTCTTGTTGGTCGGGTTTTCAACAAACTGACGACCACAGGTGCGGCACAGGTAACGTTGCTTGCCGGTGTGAATATGGCCATTCTTGACGGTTCGCTCAGAGGTGCAATCCGGGCAGAGAGGCATAAGCATCGTTGCGTAGCTTCATCATCACCCTAACAAATTCATCATTACCTCTAGAGTTCTACCTTCTTCCCATCTCCCTATCTTAATAGCGGGTGCTGTTAGGCGGAAAGGGTATGAGAGGTAGCACAATTACCGAACAGTATTCCTGCTTGATTGATTGTTCCAGTTACATCCCACTGATTGCACAGACCGATTGCTTCTCACTTCAAATCTTCATAGTAGGCAGCAGATTGCCACCAAACTTTAGCTATAACTTTGTCGATTCTTCTCGTCTAATTTCAACGCTTAGAGGAAGCAGTTCCCCAGTGGTTGTTAGCCCCAACCACATGGATTGCTGCGGTTGGATTAGTTGACCTGTGATCGCGCACTGTTCTTCCTGCTGGGTGATCGCCTGGAAAGTGGCTCGAATATCTGACCTGGACAAAAGTGGAGCCTGAGAGGGCGTTGGCGAAGCCTCTCCCAAGGAGAATCGCCCGAACTCAAGGGAAGGCGATCGCGATTCAGCAGGTACTGTTCGTTGTTCCACAAACTGCCAAAGCACTTCCCGAATGAGTGTCTGATACCCTTGCTCACCGGAAAGCTCTCGTAGTCGTTCCTTCAGTTCAGCTTCTAGTCGGATACTCGTCACTTGCATTTCCGAAGTCGAACTTGGTTTGCGTGTATCCATACCGAACTACCTAATTTCAAAAAGTGGACAAGATAATACTACAAATGTAGTATTATCTTGTCCACTTTTGTAATACAAGTAATCCAGCCTTCTATGAGTTACAGCCTTCTCGCCACCTTATCCAGTGCCCTTTTTCTTCCCCATCGAGGTTGGAGCAGAGCAGCGGTGCTGTTTGGGTGCAAGGGGACATATCGATTTAGCGGCGGTAAATCCGCCAACGAAGGCATTGATGGGATAGTCGCCGGACCACTCAATCCGGATCAACTTACTAGCAGCGGGAGGTGCAGGTTTAACCTGACACCGACATAGGGAAACAGCGCATCAGCTTCCTTTACTTACCCCCGCTCCTGGCTATCAGAAGTGGGGGTTGTTTGTTGAGGAGTGAGTTTTATGCCAGTCACAGAGCAGAGTCAGAAGATTCCAATACTCCAGAACCAGGTCGTAGTCTTCTCCAAGAACTACCTCCCCTTGGCACGCATCAACATCAAGCGAGCCATCGTGCTTCTAGTTACGGGACAGGCAGAATCACTAGAGTTCAGCAGTATCCAGACCTGGGAAGTGCATTCTCCCAGTGTTGTACTACGAGTGCCTGAGCACATCCGCTTGACGAGTGGCAATCCGGAGCGGCAGTGGAAGGTTCCACCTGTGAATCGCCGGGAAGTTTTCCGTCGCGATCACCATGCTTGCCAATACTGCGGCAGTACCAAGCGTCTCACCCTGGACCATGTCATTCCTCGTTCCAAAGGTGGCACTCACACCTGGGATAACGTAGTGGCTGCGTGCGAGAAGTGCAATTCAGCTAAGGGCGATCGCCTTTTGCACGAGACCGGAATGGTACTCAGAAGTAAGCCTAAAGCACCGATTCACCCTGCGATCGCATTTGCAGAACAGTTCTGGAAAGAGCAACCCACTGACACCTGACCTGAAGACAAAAATGAGGCCTTAGGAGAAGACCGATGTTGAAGTTAAACTACACCGAAGGCGGACTGTACATGGAGCGGGTGATGACCTCTCCAGAACTAGCGATCGCCCAGCGGGTTGTTCTCGCTATGCGCTTAGAGCAATCCCTCCAAGTCGAGCCTGGTCATGCCTCCTTGCTCTTACCTGCTGATGTTCCTGCACTGGAGCAGTTGGAGCTGTCACTACGGCAAGAGTGCCGTGGAAGAGTGAATGTCATTCCAGTCGATGACGAGTTTGTAGAAGTCAGTCTGAGTGGAAGCTGGATTGCTGAGAGTAAGGAAGCTCACGAAGGAATGTTCCTCACCGTGCTGAGCGATTCTCTTTCAGAGACACTTCGTGAACGCGTTGAACTCCTCCTCTACAAGCTGTGGCAAATGAGTGAAGCACACATCTCTTCCCTAGCCTAGCAACTACAACCAAATCAGAGAGGGCAGTCTAGTCATCGTTGCCACCATTACCCTCTCGCTTCTCAAAAAAAGTTGTACTATCCCCTTGACACTATGTAGTACATTGTATTACAACTGTAGTATGAGATGAGACACAAAGGAGCGAATCCAATGGCTGCTCACTCCCTTCAAAAAACAGGTCTTCTCTCGAAGCTTTCAGAACACTGGAAAATTCATTTCCCACGTACTTCTGCATCTCTTCGAGACGAGCAATTCAATCAGGGAAGTCAATCTAACCATTCAAGTAAACAAACTCAAGCACTCCGTCATCTGCGGGAAATCTACCATCTAGAACGGCGTTGCTTCCTCTAACTCCTGCTGTAATCAGCAATCCTGCACCTTGACAACTGAATCGCCACCTTTGGGAATGTAGCTTAGTCCGGCTCAAAGCAGTCGCCTGTCCAGCGAAAGATCGTCGGTTCAAATCCGTCCATTCCCGCCTTGTAGCATCGTGGACGACTAGAGAAGTCGCTCTGGTTCTCAGTCAGAGAGAAGCGGGTGCAACTCCCGTCGATGCTTCCAATGAGGATGTAGCTCAGCCGGATAGAGCGCCTGTCTTCGAAACAGGAAGCCACAGGTTCAATTCCTGTCATCCTCGCTCT
>NZ_JACJPA010000104.1:0-9376 GCF_014695845.1 Trichocoleus sp. FACHB-591 | reverse complement strand
TCGCGTACCAAAGCGGCAGAACGATTTATCAGCTCAAGCATGGGATGCTCTCGGACTACCTGATTGAGCAACTCAAGCACCCGTCCGTACAAATGACTCTTGCGTAAGTCCTGATTGAGTCAAATTCAGCGGAATATTCGCTCCCTCAAGGGGTTGTTCAGCGGCAATCGCAGGCAGAAGTTTTCAAACAGCTGGGCGATCGCAAAGCTCGCCAGCTAAGTAGAAGGCATTTGAATTTGAATCAAGCCACGACCAATCCGCTCAACTAGTTCCGAGCGAGATAGCCCCACATCAGCAGCTAACCGATCCAGACCTTTCAAGCCAGAATCAGTCAACATGACACTTCGCTGACGCTTGACTTCACCCCTGTAAAGCTCAGCCTGACCTCGCATCGATTTTTGGCCTTTTTTACCCATGAGTGTACTTTATTAAGGACCTTAACAGGGACAGTTTTACGCCACAACTTTCTTATAGCACTGAAAGCCTTAGAAAGCAGAGTATTAGGTCATGTATATGATTTATAACATCTATAACGATCACTCCCAAAACCTTGAGTAAGTATTAATACTTAGTAACTGAAAATTCTAGAGCAAGGCGGTTTTTCAGCCATTTAATCGAAGATTTATATATAACTATTTGTCCTATATATTTACGGGATATCTTGTCTTTTTTATAATATAAATGGTGCTATTCAGGTCATACACGTGACCTCAATAATTACGGTATGGCTTCTATAACAATTCCTAAAAAGTTCCTCCAGCCTAAGAACCTAATGGAGGTGCTTCAGAACTACGAGGCTGAAGTGAAAACTGAAACACCTGACAAAGCCAGTGCGACCTTGCATCAGCTGCAAACAGCTTTAATCAGATACACACTTCCTGGTTGGGGGCTACCGCATCCCCAAACGAACCGAGTCTCAGCTAAAGAGATCAAAGCCGCCAAGACTTTTATGAAAAAGATCAGCTTGGAACAGCTAAAAAATGCTCTAGAAGTCCAGATGAGCGTCTATGAGCAACTCAAGGTTCCAAGCAGCAGTCAACGTACTTATCGGCACGCTCTGAACAAGCTCTTAGAGTTTTGTGATGACCAAAACTGGTGGCAATCAGAACCAAAGGTCGAACGACGACCGTTAAAGCAGAAAGATTGCGCTAAATACGTCCGAACGACGAAGCGAAAACGGCAAGAGTTTTATGCTCTAGGTGTCGTGAAAGGGGATGTCATCTCAGAAGCACTACGGAAACAGTTTATTGAGTTTGCAGAGTTCGTATCTGAGGACTTAAAGCAAGCACCCATCTCCGTCAAATGGGCTTTGCAAGGGGCATATCAAGGGCTAGGCTGGCTTTATCGTTATGAAAATGTAGCGCTCGATGAACTGAGCTTAGAAACACTGATTCAATATGTCCCTTTAAAGACAGCCATTGACAATCTCCCGGTGCGGATGGAATTAGCTGAACGGCTCTTGCGTCAGGAAGAGGTGAGACGAGAGGCGATGCGAGCAGCAGATTCTACAGAACTTAGGCTCCGTAAATATTTATCTTGGATCAGAAAGGAACGCAAGGTTCATCCTGGAACCGAGTATGCCTTTCTACGAGCCTGTCTTAACGTTGCTAAGTTCCTGTATCGCTCTGAAACTAATAAGTACGAAGTAGCTAACTATGATGACGTTCCTGTTATTAAGAGAATCCGAGTTCTTATCCGAGATGTAAGTGAACGTCAGCGTACTACTCCTTCTCCAGTAGACATCAGCAAGAAGTGGTTGCCTTGGGAAGACTGGTTGGACGTGGTTGACACCCTTAGACAAGAGTGCTGTCAAGCAGCTTATATCTGCGGCAAGAAACGGCTACTCGGTGGAACTGCCCATTCTCTCCAGTGTTATCTCATGTGTGCGTTTTTCACCTATATTCCCCCGATGCGTCAGCAGGTGATTCGGAGCCTTGAAGTAGAACGTAGCCTACTTTGGGAAGGCGATCGCTGGTACATCTATTTAAGACCCGATGAATACAAAACCGGCAAGGTTTATGGAGAATTTCGATGTGAGGTCTCTAACCCTGACTTTGGAGATGGCACTCGTTTTTATGATTATATTGAGGCTTGGCTCTATGACTGCTCTAAGCTTCCCGGATTAAGCAAGCTGAATCTTCCTGGAGGGCTACGCGCAACTTACAATCCTGAGCACAACTTATTTTTCACCCAGAAGAATCGCGAACCGATGAAGCAACATACGCTATCGGAGTACATCAGACACGCTGCATATCGGATCAAAGGCCAGGCTGTTACAGCTCACTTATTAAGAGATATGTTTGTGAGTCACCTGATGGAACTAGGCTATTCTGATGCTCAGATGAATTCGGTGGCGGGCGCAATGCACCATAGCCCAGAAACCCAGCGAGCAATTTACGATAAACGAACTAAGGAAAAAAAGGTGGCCCCAGCCATGGACTTGGCACGACAGATCGCTGAAAATGCCATCAAGCGTAAAACTGACATAACTGATTGAATCTAGCCTTAACCTAGAAAGCAGAGAGCGATCGCAACTAAGAAGAAGGGGCGATCGCTCTTTGCTTTCAATGTGGATTTAGCGACCTCTCAAGCTGCAATCAGGTCCGCACCATACTCAGTAAGCGCATGGTGCCACATTGCTTTTGAATGCTGGCGTAGACCTTTTGCACTAAGACATTAGGCTGAGAGCGATCGCTTAGGTCATTAGGTTCCAGGACCACATTATTGATCGCCACCGTACTCTTCAAATCCAACTCTAGGCGATCTCAAATGAGGGCAAAGTTCCTGCGGTCGATCGCCTTGCTCTTGGACCTTTAATAGCGAGGTTTGCAGTCGGAGAAATTTAGACATTCACTATTGAGAAAGCCAGCCAGTGCCATCTCTAACACTGCCTCTACGGGGTATTCAATCTCAGCCGCCCGTCGCTCAAAGGCTTCTCTAACATGGTCAGGCAGCGCCACCAAGATCATGCGGGCTACAACTGGACTGAGATGCTCTGTAGTTTCTTGTCCAACAGTTGGCAACATGGTTAGTCCCTCATCGGTATGCGAGCATTGAACGGTGGTTTGCTAGCTTGCAGAATAATGCGCTTTAACTCTGATGATAGCGATCGCCATTGCATGAAGTCGATAGCATGAGTGGCGATCGCCACGTCTCTATGGTCATAATCCGCCAGCCATGCCCAGATCAGAGATTTATGCCCGCCTTTAAATCGCTCCTTGATATCTTAAGCTTTACCCACATACAGCAAGCCTTCGGTTCGGCACCTAACTGCATAAATACCTGGTCTTGTAGTCAGCTCGGTAAAGTCTCTACTAATCGGGACACAGTTAGAGAAGGAGACTTTTGTTAAGGAGTCGAGGATGGTCAGTGCTTGTGCTTCAGCGTCCGTCATAGCTCATAGCTTTTCTGCAATCATGATGCCTACTCGTCCTCCAACTCGGCGATCGCCTTCTCAATGTCTCGCATCATGCGCTTCACACGGCCTTGTAAACCCTTAACAGCCGTACCTGGTTCATCATATTCATTAGCTAAAGTGGCCCATTTTTGGAGGCCAACTAGCGCTCGATTCAAAACTAGGACGTCTGTCCGGGTTTGGTTGTCCGGGTTTTGCCCGCCATTTTCTGCGTAGGCATCAGGCGCATCATTTAGATACCGCCTCACCTGCCTAATCGACTTGCCAATGATTAACTCCAGAGCAGGACGTAAGGCTTTTTCCCCTTTTTTGGGTTTCCCAGGCGCGTCTCTATAACCAGCTGCCCTTAAGCGATCCGCGATCGCTCTGACCTCGGCGGGTGTGTAGTCCCTACGCTTTTCGTTTTCAGTTGCCTCGATCGCTAGTGCTTTGTCTGGCTCAGTTTCGCTGTCGAAATCGTAGCGGCGAATTGGAACTTGTCCATTAGGAAACTGTTTAGCGAAAGCTTCCGGGTCTTGCTCCCGTAATAGTGCGATCGCGGCTCGTCGATGCCCACCTGCCAAAAGCCTGCCTCGGCTATCAACTGCAATCGGAGCGATTAGCCCTACAACCGCAATGCTATCTGCTAATGCTTCAATATGGGCAGGATTCAGCGGACGGGTATCACCATCCACTCGATCTGTGATGCTATCCAGAGACAAAGTGGCAGTTGACGATGGTGTTTCTACACTTCTGCTCTTCGCGATCGCTAACGCCCCAGTCAGCTTACTGACGCTCATTTTGTTCCCCAACCCTTCCAAACTTCTTTACCCAATGCTTGATAGTCGTTCCATGCAGCAGTAGCAGCATCACCGCGCAAATCTGCAACTGACAAACCTTCTAATGCTGAATCTTGGTACACAGTTCTAGCTTTAATACCTGTATTAAACACCTTTAGTCCTGCCTCGTTAAGTGCTTCTCTGGCATTCACCTCTCTTTTGAGACCCCGAGTCGGCAGCATGGTTAAAAGGATGCGGTACTTATCATCAGACAGCGATCGCAAAGTGCTAACAGTAGAAATGGTGGCTTCTAACGAAAATATAGAAATCTCAGAAGGGATGATCAGCAAATCGCTAGCAGAAGCCAGGGGTAAAAGTTCAGTGGGATCAGTGCGGGCAGGGGTGTCAACAACCAGATGATCAAAGGCCGATGGCTCCTCATCGCCATCCATCACAGTAAATGCTGCCCTCTGCTGGCCACGCTCATACCAGCTCAGTGCGCTTCGGTTAGGGTCTCCATCTAACAAGATGACTTTGCTGCTCTTCCGGCGCTTACCTAGATACTCAGCTAAATGTAGGGCTGTGGTCGTCTTGCCTACTCCACCTTTGAAACTTGCGATTGTAATAATCATAATTCTGAGCTTACTGAGGACTTGGGATTTGGCACGAGAAAACGTCAAAAACCATTCGTGGCTTCTGTATTAAACGTTGAAAAAGTCTAGTACAGTTTGTCAGTCTTGCTAGAGATTGTTCCAGAGAAGCAGTTGCGTAGTGAATAACCCAACCGAAAATTTGTAACTTATCTGCAAACAATTCTGAAAGCGGCAGCAATCACCAACGATAGTAGAAGTGCCTAAAAAATTAGGTGTAAAGCTACAAGTCTGTATCGAATAGAACTACTAAAATCTACTCAACAGCACACAATTCTAGGGTTCTAGTGGCAGAACACTTAGATTGCTAAAAAAGGTAACTAGATTGTGTTATTTGCTGCAAGGGTTTCTGGAAGCGTATAGATTGTTGGAAATACCGAAGCGGGCAGCATTGTCTACCAACTATCCCAATTGTCTGATTCCTTATGAGTAGCACTTCGGCACGCAAGAAAAGGACAATTCTCTTCCTGGCAACAAACCCTAAGAATTCGGCGAAGTTGCGCCTTGATGAAGAATTTCGGGATGTGAGTGAAGCATTAAAAGGCTCGAAGAACCGGAGTCGGTTCGATTTGAAGCCTCAGTGGGCGACTCGGCGTCGAGATGTTCGGAGAGCAATGCTAGACTATGCTCCCCAAATTGTCCACTTTTCGGGACATGGGGCTGGAGAGCCAGGGCTGTTAATTGAAAATGAGCTTGGGCAAGCTGAGTTGCTGACCTCGGATGCACTGATTGGACTGTTTGAAGATGCGAACCAGGTCGAATGCGTCCTATTGAATGCATGCTACTCGGAGGTGCAAGCCAAAGCGATCGCCCAGCATGTTCCCTACGTGATCGGCATGAATCAGGAGGTGGGGGATAAAGCAGCATTGGAATTTGCAGTGGGTTTTTACGATGCTTTGGGAGCAGGGCTTTCGATCGAACGTGCCTATAAAGAAGGCTGTAAAGGCATTCGGATGGCAGGAATTCCAGAGTATTTAACCCCGGTTCTAGAGCATATAACTGTGAAGCCAGAAGGGGAAGTGCAGGAAAAAGGTTCTCTGTCACCTCCTGAATGCTCGACTGAATTTCGTGAAGAGACTTTACCTGAGTCATCTGCTGTTTCTCCTTTATCTAAGTCTGCTGTAGGGGAGCTAGAAGAAACGGGCGGCCAAGTACCACTTGATTCACCATTTTATACAGAGCGTCCGCCGGCTGAATCCCGTTGCTATGGGGCGATCGTTAAACCAGGAGCACTCATCCGCGTCAAAGCTCCACGGCAGATGGGTAAATCCTCATTGACGATTCGAGTTTTTGACCATGCAAGCAAGCAGGGGTGTCGAGCGGTGTGGTTACAGTTGCAGCAGGCTGGTGAAGAACCTTTTGCCAGTTTGGATGCCTTTTTGCGATGGTTGTGTCGGCGAGTAACTGCTAAACTGCGGCTTCAAGATAAGGTGGTGGAGTATTGGCAGAGCGTTTCTGCCAGTACAGACAAATGCACGGATTACTTTGAACTTTATTTACTAGAAGAAATCAATGCGCCATTGGTGTTGTGCCTAGATGAGGTGGATGAAGTCTTTAAGCATCCACAAGTTGCTGGTGACTTTTTTGGACTATTGCGCTCATGGCATGAGGAAGCGAAAATTAATCCCGTGTGGTGCAACCTGCGGCTAGTGATTACCCATTCCGAGGAAGTCTACATTCCGCTGAATATTAATCAATCGCCGTTTAATGTAGGGGTGCCAATCGAGTTACCTCCTTTAAGTCAGGCACAGCTAAACGACCTTGTGCAACGGCATGGGTTGGCATGGACAGAAGCGGAGCTAGATTCGCTAATGGCAATGGTGGGTGGACAGCCCTACTTGGCACGAGTCGCACTTCAGCAAATTGCCTCAGGGGCGCTGACGTTAGCTCAATTTTTGCAGGTTGCTCCCACCCAAGCAGGCGTGTTTGCCGCCCATTTGAAGCGGCATTTGGGGAATTTGCAAGAGCGGCAACTGGATACGGCAATGAAGCAGGTGGTTGCGTCCGAGCATCCAGTGCAGCTACCAATCACCCAGGCTGCCAAATTAGCGAACATGGGTTTGGTGCGATTTCAGGGGAATGAGGTGGTACCGCTGTGCAACCTATACCGCAACTATTTCCAGGATGTGTTGGGGGGTAGTCGATGAACGATACGCCTTTAGTACCCTACGACTACCAGAGCGAGGGAGGTGCGCTACTAATTGATGCGCCAACCTACGTGAAGCGGAAAGCTGATGATGAGCTTTATGAGGGGTTGAAGGCGGGGCAGTTTTGCTATGTGCTGAATGCCCGTCAAATGGGGAAATCAAGCTTGAAGGTACGGACGCTTCAGCGACTGCGGGGTGAAGGGATTGCCTGTGCGGCAGTAGACTTGCAGGGAATTGGCACTTCGGCGACAGAGGAACAATGGTATTTCGGTGTAGTCAGCCGCATTACTCGATCGCTAGGCTTGCATCGGCAATTCGATCTGAATACTTGGTGGATAGAACAAACTCGCCTTTCGTATGTCCAGAGGTTTGTCGAGTTTTTGGAATCGCTATTGCTGCCTTCTATATCTCAACCGATCGTGATTTTCATTGATGAGGTTGACCTGACTCTAAGCTTATCTTTCCGGGATGACTTCTTTGGGGCACTGCGGGAAAGTTACAACCGGCGGGCGGATGAGCCAGAGTATCGCCGCCTGACGTTTGCACTGTTTGGGGTGGCAACGCCATCGGACTTGATTCAGAACAAGCAAATTACTCCGTTCAATATTGGGCGACCTATTGACCTAACGGGGTTTCAGTGGTCAGAAGCACAGCCGCTGATGCTTGGACTTGTTGCAAAAACAAGCCATCCGGAGGCGTTATTACAAGCGATTTTGGACTGGACGGGGGGGCAACCGTTTTTAACGCAGAAGCTGTGTAAGTTGGCCCAGATTGCAGATTCTGAACCAGTGGCAGGGCAAGAGATCCAATGGGTTGAGCAGTTAGTACAAAGCAAGGTCATTGATAACTGGGAAACACAGGATATTCCACCCCACCTGAAAACCATTCGCGATCGCCTTTTACTTAGTGGTGAACAACGCACTGGACGGTTGCTGGGGTTGTATCAGCAGATTTTGCAACAAGGGGAGATTGCGGCGGATGACAGCCCAGAACAAGTGGAGTTGCGACTGACAGGATTGGTGGTGAGGCGGGATGGAAAACTGCGCGTTTACAACCGCATTTATGAACAGGTGTTTAATCGAGATTGGCTGGAGCGATCGCTGGCGGAGTTGAGACCCTACGGAGGAGCGATCGCGGCTTGGCTAGTGTCAGGATGCCAGGATGAGTCGCGGTTGCTGCGAGGGCAAGCATTGCAGGATGCCCGAACTTGGGCCGAAGGGAAAAGCTTGGGGGATGACGATCGACGCTTTTTGGATGCCAGCCAGGAGCTGGAGAAGCGAGACGTGCAAGCCCGACTAGCTACAGAGCAAGAAGCGAATCAGATCTTGACAGCAGCAACCCGGAAGGCGAATCGGCGCAATTTGTTCAGTTTGGTAGGAGCAGTAGCGGCCTTGATGGTGGCAGGAATTACTATACCGACATCCATTAAGGCTGGAGCCGATCGCGATGCTGCCCTGCGGGAAGTGACCGAAGCGAAACAAGACAAGGATCGGTTAGAAACAGACAAAACGCAACTTGTGGCAGACAAGGATCGCTTAGCAGCGGACAAAACAAAGCTTGTGGCAGATAAGGTCAAGCTGGATACCAATTTACAGGCAACGCTGACCCAAGCAGCAACGGCAGAAACCGAAGCACGGGGCGCAGAGCGCAAGTTCCAGCAAGCACGGACCAAAGAACAAAGTGCTCGTCAGCAATACCAACAGGCACAGCAACAGGTACAGCAGGCGAAGATACAACTGGAGCAGGTCAACCAGGGGAAAACCCAGGCAGAACAGGCGGAGCTAGCGGCACAAAACCAGGTAAAGATAGCTCAAGCTCAGTTGACAACAACTCAGGGCAATTTGGACCGAGCAAAGGCTGATTTAAACCAAGCTCAAGACAGCCAAGCAACAATTTTGCAGGTGAACAGCCTAGAAAAAGATGGGTTAGCAGCGCTAAATCGTGCCAGGTTTGAACAGTTGAGGGGCTTAGTGGATGCTATGCAAGTGGGGGAGCGGGCCCGTAATTTATTCCAGACTAAAGGACAAACAGGTTTTGCTGCTAGTCCTATCTATGCCCTTCAGACAACATTGGACCGAGTTGAAAACAGAGCCATTCAGCCGTGGCAAAATCAAACGCTGTTAGCGCATAGATCCAGTGTCATTGCAACGCAGTTCAGCCCGGATGGCAAGCGCATCGTCACTGCTTCATATGACAAGACAGCCCGAGTGTGGGATGCCCAGAGTGGTCAGGAAGTTGCCAAACTCGCGGGTCATGAATCCATTGTCATTGCGGCGCAGTTCAGCCCGGATGGCAAGCGCATCGTCACTGCTTCATATGACAAGACAGCCCGGGTGTGGGATGCCCAGAGTGGTCAGGAAATTGCCAAACTCGCGGGTCATGAATCTAGTGTCAGGGAGGTGCAGT
>NZ_JACJPA010000103.1:0-15378 GCF_014695845.1 Trichocoleus sp. FACHB-591 | reverse complement strand
GCAAAGCTTGCAGGCTTTGACGTTGGTAGGGAGTCGGCATCCCATCGAGCAAGTGATAGATTAGTTCTTGGGCGTGGGCAAGAATGTCCATTGTTCTTGCGGTCTATTAGTTTCACGCCCTTTCTGCCACCTTTTAAGCCTTGGTGCAAGATCTGAGCAAGTTCAGGCAGTACAAACGCAGGAAGGGAGCGCGGATGAACTGTGGTCATTTGTCGCAAACAACAGAAGCAGTGCCTTCCCGACGAGTTAGAGGTGGGTGATTGCTGGATTGGAGTGAGTCTAGCGGATTCGAGTGGGCTGATCCTAGCGGCCCGAGTGGGAAAACATACGGACGAATTGATTGAGGAGTTAGTAGTTAGTAGTGAAGGCAAAACCGTCTGTAAATGTTGGAATAGTGATGGTTGGGGAGGCTACGAGAGAGTATTGCCGCCTAAGATTCTCCATCACATTGGCAAAGACAAGACGCAACGCTAGAGAGAACCAATGGAGTGGTGAGACAGCAGACCGGACGGTGGCACCGCAGACAGAACAAGTTTGGCAAGGTGTGGGAGCAAACCAAGGTAACGACACGGGTAGTCGTGAGTTACTTCAACTGGATTTGGCAGCATAGTCGATTGAAGACGACAGCAACTCAACGAGCAGGATTAACGCTACAGCCCTGGACTTGGCATGATCTCATTACCTATTCCACTATTATTTGATGCACTACCAGATTTTCTGGCATCTGAACTACTGCTACGAAATCGAAATGCAATGGGCACTGGAGCGTCATGACAAAGGCGAAGCCCGTGTTATCCCTATCCTTCTACGACCCTGCGACTGGAAAGGTGCTCCTTTGGGCAAACTTCAAGCATTACCGCTCGCTCCTAGTGCAGGTGTAAAATCTGTAACTGAATAGACTAATGGAGATGAAGCCTTGACCTCGATCGCATAGGGTATCCGTAGGGCTGTGGAAGACCTCAAAAAGCAGGGTAGAGGAAAGTCCTTCTAATTAACTCCTAGTCAGATTCAGAGAAAAATTTTCTAGTTCGGTTAGTAGCTTTTCAAGACGCTTTTGTTTTCTAGGGTTATTCCAATGAAGCTGTAAAAGCAATGGCGTAATATCAAATCTAGGCAACACATCCAATCCTTGCTAATGAATGCTGGAGTACTAACTTGCATGTCCTCCAATTGTTGTCTATTACTTAAGGCATCAGCATATTAAATCACTAGTCATTGCTCCATGAATCATTTTATCTTTTGGGCACTTGGGCTTAGCACCTTATGGGTCGGTCTGAAGCTATTTGACGATGAAGTGATTCTGATTGTCTCTATTTTTGTCGGTGTAGGTTTCATCCTGGCTGGGCTGATTGCGGCTCCGCTGCTGCTGCAAATTCCGATTGAAATTGCATCAGTGCTCGCCTTGTTCAATGTTTGTATGCAGTGTATTCAACGGGGCGATCGCTCTTAAAGCGCGCTCTACAACCTATAGCTAGAGAGCGCTTTGTTGCTTCTATGAAAGGTCTGCAAATCCTTTACCCTTTATTGGGATGGTTATTCAGGTTCAGAGAAAAGGTTTTCTAGTTCGGTTAGTAGCTTCTCAAGACGCTTTTGCTTTTTAGGGTTATCCCAAACCTTAGAGCGCTTTGACAAACGATAAGCATTATCCAAGACGCTTTTGAGTGAGTGCTGGGTGGAACTGGTTGATTCAGCATTGCTAGCTTTAAAGCTTGCAACTCGTTCTTTGATTTGTGCCAAAGAGAGGTTTTGAGCGATCGCCTCCTCTAAAACCTGCTGCCGTTTCTGTTCATCTTTGATCCGAGCGATCGCTCTTGCCTTTGTATATTCAAGCTTTCCTTGGCGGAGAGCTTGCAGGATGTCATCGGGTAGGTTGAGGAGCGGAAGACGGCTAGTGCGGAAGGATTCGGGGGTAAAGCGTCCGACCCCAGAGAGAGTAGTTTCAATGGTTTTGAGTTGGAGGAAAACGTTTTCCTCCAGTTCTTGCTCTCGATTTTTAGCGTGGTTGGCGCGGTTGAGAATGGAGACTACATCGGTCGTGTCTCCTTCAATCGCGATCGCTAACAACTCAAGAATGGCTTCAGTTTCTTCAACAGGGTTTAGGTCTTCCCGTTGTAGGTTTTCCATCAGAGCGATCTGGAGGGCTTCCTTATCGCTCAGCTCTTTGCTAACGATGGGGACTTCCCCCAGCCCAACTGTTTGAGCGGCTCTAAGTCGTCGTTCTCCAGCTACCAGTTCGTAGCTATTGTTGCCGAGGGGACGGACTAGCAGAGGTTCCAGAATTCCATGTTCCTGAACAGACTGAACTAACTGCTGCATTTTCTCAGGATCGAAGTAGCGGCGGGGTTGCTTTTTGGGCAACTGAATCCTGTCAATTGCAACAGATTGACCTGCTTGAGTTGGCAGCTCGTCTAGGAGGCGCACGTTATTAAGTTGGTACTCAGGAAGCGGTTTGCGTCGTGCCATTACACAGCCTCTAATGCGTCGGTAATTTGGTTGAGGATATCGACCACTGGATGTTTGGGGAAACTGAGTGCTAGGGGTTCATGCAGTTGAGCTGCATCTGCGAAGGCGATCGCTCTAGGAATGGGAGGAAAAACAGTTGCTGTGTTAGACAACTGATTCTGTACAGTACTCAGACTCGTCTTTCCTTGAACCGTCTGCCCCTCGTGCATGGTGGGGATAAAGCCTGCAATTTGGAGTTTGCGGTTGGCTCGTTGGCGAACCCGAGCAACTGTATCGAGGAGCATGTCGCAACCAATCAGGCTTTTGTAGTGCGTCTGAATAGGGACTAAGACGTGGGTTGAGGCAACCAAGCTGATGTAGCTGAGGATGGCTAAGCTGGGTGGGCAATCGCTCAGAATGAAATCGTAACGGTCTTGCACTGGCTCTAAGGCATCTTTAAGGCGGACTTCACGGAACTCAGCTAAGACCAGTTCCATTTCTGCGCCGCTAAGTTGGATGTTGGTAGGAGCTAAGTCTAAGCCATGCAGGTTAGTGTGGATGGGTAGCTCCTCATCGTGGACGATCGCGTGGTAAACGGTTTTAGAAAGTTTATAGGCTTCTAGCCCCATAAAATTGGTGAGGGATGCTTGGGGGTCCATATCTACTAGTAGAACGCGATGGCCCCGCTGAGCTAGCTGGTAACCCAGGTTCATGGTGAGGGTGGTTTTGCCAACGCCTCCCGATTGGTTGAAGAGGGAAATGATTTTTACCACAGCCAACTTTTAGGCGACATCAAAAAGTGTAGAGGATTGTGATTGGATTATCCCTCTATTTCGCTACTTATCTGATTTCAAAACTAAAAGTGAGGCGGCTAGAAGAGTGCTCTGAATTATAAAGCTAGCGCGATCGCTTCTTTTGCTGTTTCTGGGGTGGAGTGCGGTGAGCGCCAAAGTACTTTTCGCTGCGATAGCGGAGCCAAACTCGCAGGACTTGAGGGATTTGGTCTTTTTGCTCCGGAGTCAGGGTGTTGTACAGGGCTAAGGCGCGATCGCGTTCTCGGCGGCAGGCAGCGTTGTTGTGAGCATCCCAGTAGCTTCTGGCAACACGAATGCGACGGCACACCTCTTTGACGAGTTCTGGTCCGGATAGGGGATGCTCTTCTTTTGCCACTTCTATGCGGGTTCGGTGGGGGTTAGGCGTGCCAGTTCTTGAGCTTCTAACACGGCCAGCTCTGTAGCGGCGTTAGCTAGTTGCTGGGCGATGTTGACGCGGATGCGGGGGTCGGCTTGCTCACACACTTCACGGCTGAGCATGCGGACTCGATAGCGGTAAGCAATTAGGGATTTCGGGTCAAGGACTCGCATGGGTCAGGGCTCTACGAAGGTTTCAATGTTCAGCAACACCCGTTCTGACTCTAAGTATACGAACAAAATCAGGATCAAGTCTTCATCGCTGGTGACTTGGAATTGGAAGGCAGCGGCGATCGGTTCGACTCGGGGATGAGTGGCGATCGCAATGTACTGACCCGGAGCGACATCAACCAGCGTGGCACTGGCGTAGGTGAGGTCAACGGTCTGCTGAATGGCGAGTTTATTGCCTTGCTGGATGGCAATGCTAAAAGGAATGCCTTCGATGGAGGTCAGAGCTTGGCCGATTTCATTACGGATGTTAAGGATGAGAACGGCCATGTGGACGCTATTAGAGTGAAAAGTACGAGGTTGAGTTGCAGGAGCGATCGAGGATAATTGCTCCTGCCCGATCGCGCTGATTTATGAGGATGTAGCATTCACACCTCTAGCTTGAGTTGCTTAGCTCGTTTGCCTTTGGTCTTTTTCCCGTTATCTGCTTTCTCCCGCTCGGCTCGGATGTGCTCAAGTAACACAGAGGCAGGTTCATCGTTGGGGTCTTGCTCAACTAGTTCACCCCGAAAGGCTTTAGCAAGAATGGCTTGGTTAAGGCAGGTAATATGTTTGTTAGCCCCTGTGTATTGTTGTTCGATCTTGTCAATTGCATTGAATAGATTTCGCACGCGCAGCAAGATTTCTGCCTGTTCCTCTAGAGATGTTACTGGAACGGCATAGCGACGCAGATCCTTTAAGTGAATATGTTGTAGACCTGAACCAGTTCCTAACATTTGATTTTGCATTTGCGGAGACACGAATGCTAGCTCAAGATAGTCGCTCATCTCATAAGAGACTGGCTTGACTAACGCTACTGAAACAAAAATACTGAAGATAGTGTCAGCGCGAATGACTCGTGTAACTCCCAGAGTGCCGTCTTTCGATATTAGTAAATCACCTTTTTCTGGGTTTGCACGTTTAAAGAACTCTTTGTGATCTTCCTCAGAAATATAGTTAAGATTTTCAAAACTAATACCAGAACCTGCGGTGAGGTTTTTAACGGTTACAAATGGTATGCCCTGCTCAATATAGTTGGGCTTTTTATGAACTCCATCAACAACTTTTGTGGCTAAAAGCTCTACAGGAGCCCATGTCCATGTCTCTGGCAATTTAGGCAATAGCGCTCCATTACATGCTTCTGGTTCTTGATATTTTGCTTTCCACTTATCATCCTTGCTCGATTTACCTCCAAGTTGTAGTTTTTTCGACTCAACTTCTTCCCACTTCTGCCGTCTATCGCGCCTAGTCTTCTCTAATAAAACTGAAGCGGGTTCAACGTCTGGGTTCTCTTCGCGCCAATCGGCTGTTAAATCACCTCGGAAGGCAGCAGCTAGGACAGATTGACGGAAGCGATCGCACAATTCTGGAATGGCCTCAAGAGCTTGTTTTGCACGTTGATGGCGATCGCGCAACTCCTCAATCTTGGTAACAATCCGCTTCTGCTCATTAAGTGGCGGAATTGATATTGGGAAATTAGGTAGAGTGCTTGTATTAATGTACGGTTGATCTGATCCTTGCAGGTTAGTGCGAATTAATTGAAGGAATTTCGGAGAGCCTGTATAGCAAAAGAAGTAATCTCTCATCTCATCTATGAAGAGGTTAAATCGGGCAACTCTTTGATAAAGAATTGCAGGTGCGTCCTCTTCACTGAGACGAGCTATTTTCAATAAGTCATTCAAAATCGGACGATTTAGAGCCATTACTATGTCGTTCTTCTCTAAAACCAATTCTGGATAGTCAGCTAAAAAGCTCTTTGGTAAAAAATTTTGTTGCTCCCATACAACCTTGCCAAAAGACACATTAGCAATTTGAAGAAGCTTAACCCCAGAAGAGGAATAATCTTTTTTCTTAAAAGCTTCACCTGAAAGGATCGATAAGACATCAGATAACTGAGCCCATTCCCAACCTTCAGGTAGTTCTGTTAATTCGTCACTCATAGCTTCAATTCAAAATTAGGGAAGCAGAATTCAACGTGGGAAGGGCGCTCGTTCTGTTAAAGTGAATCTTCCTCTGGGAGAGGTGGTAATAACCCTTCAACGTGTATCAGTAAGTCAGGTAAAAGTGCTTCAACAATCTGCCACAAATTTTCTTGGTTGACCTGCTCATAGCGGTGAGCAATTACATTTCTTAGACCAATAATGTTGCTCCAGTCAATTTCTGGATGTAGCTGTTGAAACTCTAGTGATATCCGGCGGGCAGCTTCTCCTAAAATTTCAAACTGACGCTCCACCGCACTTTGCATAAAAATGCTGTTCAAATAGCCTTCTAGCGAAGAATTTTGGGTGAACTCTAAAATCCGCCGAATTGCCTGTGCCATATCCCACAGAGAAGCGGCATCGCGATCATTGATTTGCATAAACTACTCGATGGGTCTTTAAGATATTGGCTCGACGATAGGGGTTCTTTAACTCTTTTTTCTGAACTAAATCAACCTTGCGCCCAAAGGCTGTTTCTAGTTCCTTTTGCATCTCCATCAGATCAAACAAACTCCATCGCAGACTCGGTGCAAAAGTAATTAAAACATCGACATCACTATCGGGGCGGAAGTCGTCGCGTAACACCGAGCCAAACAGCGCAAACTCGGTAATCTGCCAACGCTGACAGTACGCCTCAATATCTGATAGAGAGACATGGAGGCGATCGCGGATTATTTGCTGTAAATCAAGGTCAAGATTATACATAATCAGCGTTTGTGATAATGGTTTCAATGCCTGCGATCGCCTCTAATTAGTTTTTGCGAATCGTTGGTTGTTCCTATTCTAAAGTTGGCATTCCCACCGAAGCACTGGTTGCCTCTGCTGCCTCCTCCCCTTCCAGCAACACCATCAACGCTTCCATTTCCTTCGTCGCAATCCGCAGCTTCTCCATAATCTCAGCCGCGATCGCCTCTGGTTCTGGTAAATCATCCCCTGATTGCAAACTCTCATCCCGCAGCCAGGAAATATCTAGGTTTTCGTTACGCTTCGTGATCTGCTCTCGTGTAAAGCAGCGGAACCGCCCCTCCTCACCCAGCTCCACCCGCGTACTCAGCCCATTCGGGTCATCCCCATAGCACTGCTCAAACTCCGCAAAATGCTCACGAGTCAGCGGAATGCGCTTGCCAAAACTGGGCATATTGGTTCGCATATCGTAAATCCACACCGCCTGGGTGTTGCCCTTCTCCGTCTTGCCCCGCTGGAAGAACAGCACATTGGTTTTCACCCCTTGCGCGTAAAAAATCCCCGTCGGCAAACGCAGAATCGTATGCAGATTGCACTTGTCCATCAAATCTGCCCGAATCGATCGCCCCTGCCCATCCTCAAACAGCACGTTGTCGGGCAACACCACCGCTGCTCGTCCTCCCGGTTTCAGCGATCGATAGATGTGCTGCAAAAACGCCAATTGCTTGTTAGAAGTGGGATAGGTAAAGTCATCCCGCGTCGGCATCCCTCCACCCTTCTTGGTGCCAAATGGCGGATTCGTCAAAATCACATCAGCCTTCGCCAACCGCTGCCCATCGGGTGCCAACGTATCGCCTAGCGTCACGGCCCCCTCAATTCCATGCAGCATCATATTCATCAGCAACAAGCGGTGGGCATCCTGCACCAACTCAATCCCATAAAACGCCTGCTGCCGCTGAAACACCTGCTCTGCTTCGCTCAGGTCAAACAGATCATCGGTGCGCTGCTTGATGTAGCGGTCTGCCGCAATCAAAAAACCACCCGTCCCCGCTGCGGGGTCTTGGATTAGTTCCCCTGGCTGCGGTTGCATCAGCACCACCATGCAGTCAATCAACGGACGCGGCGTAAAATACTGCCCTGCACCCGACTTCTTCTCACTGGCATTCTTCTCCAGCAACCCCTCATACAGGTCGCCTAAGCCTTCTTCCTTAGCCGAGTACCAGTCCAGCTCATCAATACTCTGCACCAGTTTCTTCAAGATGCGTGGTTGCTTCAGCGCCGTCTGAGCATTAGCAAAAATCGCTTGCACTCGCTGCGCCGACCCCTCTGACCCCAAATGCAGCAATGCTGCCCGGTAAAACGTCAGTTGCTCCACCCCATCCTTGCTAGTTAAATCGCCCCAGCGATAGCCCTCCGGTAACTGCCCTTCATTCCCCGTCTCCTGCATCATCTTCAGAAACAGCAGATAGGTCAGCTCAGTTACGTACTGCAAATAAGTGATGCCATCATCCCGCAGGACATGACACAAACTCCACAGCTTTTGGACAATATCACTCGTTGCGCTCATCGGATTCCTAGGCGATCGCGGTTACCGTAGAACCAAAGTTCTCAGCTTATCTAGCGTATGCAAAAACCAGCATCAGTCAAGAGCCTGGAAAATCTCGGACGAGTCCGCCTCTCCCAAAACTTCTTCATGCGCGACTTTCTCTACAGCGAAGTGGCTAACTTCTACGGCATTTCTAACATTCCCGAAGATCCAGACCTGGCGATCGCGGCAAACAAACACCTCTGCGAAGAACTTCTCGAACCGCTCCAAACCACCTTCGGACGCATCACCATCCGCTCTGGGTACCGCGCCCTCGAAGTTGATCGCATCCGCAACGAGAAAAACTTAGGTTGCTCCGACAACGAAGCCAACCAAGCGGGCCACCTCTGGGATCAACACCTAGAAATTTCTCATCCTCAAAGGCAACATCGCCTCAAGTGCCACGCTCCAGTACTACATCAAAGAACCCAACGAAGTTTTGGGAACTTTGCTAAATCCTTTTCAAGCTTGTCTGGCTCAAATTGGTATTTGACGATCGATTTAGTTCAGGTTTGAGGTGCTTAGCTTCATGGTTTAGGAAAGTCGCAAGCCGATTGTGAATACGCTGTACACCTAATTGTGATTGTCCAGATAGCTGATAACAGAGTAGAATTTTTTCCTTTTCCGCAATTTCTAATGTTGCTTTCTGATAGAAGTAACAAAGTCTATAGCTCCCTTGAATAGAACTATATTCTCTAATTTTCTTATTGTTAATCTTGGCGTCTTTCCCTCGATAGTCAAGAATAGATTTAGCATCCTTAACGGCTTGAGAAATTAATTTTTTATAATTGGATTCATCTTCTCTTAAATGCTCTATATCAATGGCGGATAGAGCTATTTCAGAATTGCGGATTGTTGGATCTTGTTCTGCATTGGGAGTTCCTTTCTTGAACTCCTGTGCAAACGACTGAATATTGTCAAGATAATCCTGGTTCCGTCCTGTTTCCCTAGCTCTAAAGTACCAAACTCGTAAGTCGTTAAGACAAGGAATATAATGCTGAAGATGAATTTCAAGGGTTGAGTTCAGTAATTCTCCATGAATTACTTTATTGGGCATAGTTACTTGATGTAACTTAGCGCCCTCAAGATTGGCGTTACTAATATCAGCATTTGTTAAATTTGCATAGCTTAGGTCTGCATTTTTTAGATTAGCCTCTCTAAGGCAGGCATTCGTGAAATTTGAAGAACTTAAGTTTACATCTGCAAAATTAACTTTACTTAAATCTTTATTCTTAAAAGTTGCTCCGTGAAGGTCACAAGTTGTACGAGGATTGTGCTGTCTCCACTCATTCCAAAAATCTGTGCCCCTATCTAGAATCTCTAGCAGACGTTTGAAGTTTTCAGCTTCTCGATTGCTCCATTGTGATCCATCCCATTCTCCCCAGTCACTGTTTTCCATAAGACATGCCTGACCCCTTAAAATTAACTAACTTCCTGCCAAACGTAATCGCCAACCTCTATCAAAATCGTCTCTAATTGACCGTTAAAAGTCTTGTTCAATCGATCGAAACCACCGCCTTGAGTTCTAAACTCGCCTTGATCTAAAGCTTCCCGATCAACAATCGTTTCGACCTTCAATTGCTTGCCAATGCGCTCCAGCCATTTCCGCTGTGGTGGTGTCCAAGCTTGACTTGCCAAAATTTGCTTAATCGCTCGATCCACGCGATCGCTGTAAGGAATCAGCGCATCACCCAAAGCGGCCTGCCGGATAAAGCCAATAATGGAAGCTGCAATATCCTCGTTGGTCGCGTCTCGCCAAGCTACCTGGAGTGTGGTTTCTGAGTAGCCCTTCGCATCCAGTAATAGCTTCAGTTCCTTCAATTGCGCCCTCGTTAGCTCTCGAGGTCGTTGTGTCACCACCATCAACGCTGGAATTTGGTTCAGATTCTCCAGTAAAAAGGCCTTGAAGCTGTCCAAATAGTCTTGAGGTCGTTCCGCATTGCCATAGCCCCGCTCGATGCTGTGTAGCTCGTCTGCGTGGTGAGAAATCAAGATTGGAGCCATCCCCCCATCCTGCCGATCCAAAATCTCCGCGATCGCCTTCCGCTGCCGGAACCATTCCCGCACCTGCGCCGAATCACTCTGCTTCAAATGTGGCACTAGATCGCCAACAGGCATCCCGGCGATCGCCTCAAGCTGTTCTCGGTTACTGTCACTCAAATGCTGTCGCTTCCGCTGCAACTTCGCCAAAAGCTGATCCAAAATCCCCTCAACGGCTGCTGGTTCTGTCACAGTCTCCATTTCATCAATCAGTTGCGTAAACGAAATGTTGGGATTGACCACCACTGGCTTCATCGTCGAAACCGGGGCGATCGCCTCGTACAGATTTACCGCATCAAAAATGCGAAACGCCTGTTTCTGGGTGCCATCATCAAAAGTGCAGAGCCGAGTTGCCCGCCCCAACATCTGCTCGTAAAGAATCCGCGATTTGACTCGTCGAATAAACACCAAATTGCAAATAGACGGCACATCAATTCCCGTCGTCAACAGTTCCACCGTCACGGCAATCTTCGGGTTCACCTCATTGCGGAACTGCCGAATCAACTGCAACGGCTTGTCCACACTTCCCGTGATTTTGGCGATCGCCTCATCCTCCACGCTGCCATACTGCTGAGCGATCGCCTGCTTCAGCTGATCCACGACAATATCGGCGTGGCTATCACTCGCACAGAAAATTAGCGTTTTTTCGGGCAGTGAGGGATCAATGTGCTGGGCGATCGCCTCACAAACAACCCGATTAAACTCTTCTGTAATCACCCGCCGGTTGAACTGCTCCACTTCCAATCGCACTTCATCGGGGGCATGCACCAAATCCAACTTCCCGGTTTTGGGATCGAAGAACTCCATCTGCTCGCCCGGATTCCAAACCATCCCCGATTCCGAGAGCTTGGTTTTGATTTGGAACGGTGGCTCATGATCAATTAAGTAGTTATCGATTACTGCTTCTCGATAGCTGTAGGTGTAGACTGGCTCGCCAAAAATTTCAGTGGTGTGCAGTGCTGGGGTTGCCGTAAGGCCAATCTTGACCGCATCAAATTGCTCCAACACCCGCCGATACTTGGAGATGTAGTCGTTATAGTCACGAAACTCCAACTCCGAATCGCTCAGCTCGCGATCGAGCAGGTAGCCTCGGTGGCACTCATCCACTACAATGCAGTCGTACTGATCCACAGTGGGTACAGCCGCTTCATCGCTGGGGTAAAGAATTCGCTTCACGAAGCTTTGAACCGTGGCGATGTGAACCTTGGTTTCTGTGTCAGGTGCCGTGTCCTTCAGCTCCTTAATCTCAAAAATATCTGCAAACGTTTGCAAATTCTCCATACGGGAGTCCTTAAACGCATTCGTTGTTTGCTCACCCAAAGCTGTGCGATCGACTAAGAACAACACCCGCCGGAACCGCTTCGTTTTTAGCAGCCGATAAACCAGAGCAATGCAAGTTTTAGTCTTGCCTGTACCTGTCGCCATTGCCACCAGCAACTTCCGTTCATCCCTGGCTAAAGCTGCCTCTACAGCCCGAATCGCTTTAATTTGGTAATCCCGCAACTTCAGCCCATAATTGAAGCCTTCCTGAGCCAGCCGTTGATGAGCCTGGTCATGATCTTGAGCCAGCATTTCACTCAAGCCTTGAGGTGTATACCAACTCCGCAAAGGACGACGCAAGTTTTCAGAACGGCGCAAGTCACGAAACCAAATCCCGCTCTTGGTCTTGATTTGCTCCAGAAACTCTCGGCCATTGGTCGCGAACGCAAATGGAACTTCGTATTTCCCCCAAGGCCCGTCCGGTAAAACTTCCTCACCTTTCACTTGGTAATCTCGGCTATAGCGCTGCGCTTGATCCAGCTTCCCTGATACATCGGTTCCCTGTCGCTTAGCCTCTACCGCTGCAACCGCTTGCAACCCAACAAACAAGAGATAATCCGCAGGCCCGCTTTTGGTCGGCCATTCGGCGATCGCTAAATTCTTGCCCTTCTGAGGCCGAGTTCCCTTCTGGTAGGTCAATAGCTCCGAATCCACTTCCCAACCTGCTGCTCGTAATTGGGCATCGATTAACCTACGAGTTTCGCGTTCATCCAGGTCAACTAAGGTGTCTTGAGCTTGAGCGATCGCAGCTTGAATTACAGGTTGAGGTTGGCTGGCTGCGGCTGCCTGAATTTGAACTAAATTCTCTAGCAGCTCCTGATTCTTCGCTGCCACCTCTTGCGCTAATTCTTCAGCGACCAACCGTCGTTGCGCCTCGGCATCAGCCAGCGCCTGGGCTGCCTCTGCGGTTGATAGCGTGTTCCGAACTTCCTCCCGCAGCTGTTCTAATTCTGCTTTGAGTTCTAGCGTCTCTACTGCTGGGTCTAGGGGTGGAATGAACGGCCCAGGATTAAAATCGGGATTTTTTGTGAAAACTTTGTGGAACCAAACCGCTAAGTAGCGGGCATATTTCAGGCAGCTCAATGCCTGACGCTGGCTTCCCGCCAGACCATGCGTTGCTTCATTACCTGCCATCCGCAGCTCATGGAATAGGCGATCAACATCCCCTTTTAGGAGATTGCAATCGCGCAACCGCCTGAGCAAATCAATCTGTCGCTCATCAGGGGACTTATATAACCCAACTTTCGCTGCTGCCAACTGAGCCAGCAACTCCCCAAATTGCCGCAATTTAATCAAGCAAGTATTGGAATCAGTAGCAAAATAACGTTCAGCTAAAGCACCCAGCCGAACGAGCTGCGGATCATGAACTTCCAGAAAGGCAAAGTTTAGCGACACCAGCATCTTGTTATGTAGGACATCCATCAGTAGGTTCTCTCCATGAGAGAACTGCCTAAACTCAATCGTTAGCGTTCTGCTTAGAATCCCCGAACTAATCAGGTTTTAACCTACTTAGAGTAAAAATCTGATGAGATGCCTGTAAAAACCTCGACAAGCTTTAAGCTGGCTTATTTGATTTGCGGGACTTGGTTGCAGGCTGAGCTGGAGATTTGGGAGTGCGATCGCCCCCGACCTTCTTTAAGCTATCTGGAATCAGCCTCCTAGCTTTTGAGTCAGAGATAGTTCACCCGAAGCAGCGTTCGAAGGATGTATGCCCAATAAGTAAGATCAAGGGCTGACTTTTCGAATGGCGGATCAGCTTGTTTGAGACCGCCAAAACCCAGTTTTTCTTTCTTTCCGTTGAAATTAGGGGAGATCGCTGGGCAGATCAGGTAAACTACTCATCAAGCTTTATGGAGGCAGAGTTTGTGGTGATTTTTAGGGTTGCTGGTCTAATTGCTAAAGCTGAGGAGATGAACATGCTCTAGAAACCCTAAAAGCCAAAACCCCAACTGCGGACACAGAAGGGGCTAAGAAGGCTTTTATATTTGTTCGGAATCGGAATAGAGGGGACTCTAACTTGTATGCTTGGACGGCCTGCAGTTAAGTCACCCACTGTGCCATGCGTCTATATTACGGTCATTTGGCAAAAAGTGACAAGATCTTTTGCACCGTTTCTAAAAAGGCGAATGGCTCTCTATTCCTCTCTACACCAGGGATGGAGCGCATCGAAGAAAAACGAGGAATTTTCTGGTTGTCTAAGCCAGTCTTAGAGAAAACTTAGCTGTTCTCAATCTGCGGATCGCTCTCTCCCTGTCCAGCCGTTATTTCGGGACAGAGAGACCATGCATAGCTATACCCCTCGTGACTATCACCTGCATCAGCAGCGTGACCAGACGTACTTACTCACTTTGCACCCTCTGTCCCCTTGCCCCCACCGGACTAGAGAGTTGCATCATGCCACGCAAACAACCCCTTGCCTGTGATACTCAGGCGATCGCCCCTCAACGTACTCGTCAGCGCCTACCTGAACCTTTGCCCCGCGACCCCCTGGGCCAGCGCTTGTGCCAGCTCTTCCCCTACCTCTGGCAAGCGATCATTGCCCCTACCCCCGCAAACGCCAACCAAAAGCCTGCTTGGCAGACACTGACCCAATACCCGCTCAAGCCCCGTAGTCTCTGGACCTACTGGCAAGATGCCGCTCAACTCGTCGGCGTCCGCTTCGGTGCCACCACCACCTACGGCCTCATCGACCTCGATGCCTTCAGCTTGCACCATCCCACCCGCGATCGCCAAGCTCTCACCACCCTGCGAGCCGCTCTCGCCAGCATCGGCATGCACCAAACCGTTTTGCTGCGCTCTAGTTGGAACGGTGGCCTTCACCTCTACATCCCCCTTCCTGAAGCGGTCCCCACCTTCGGCCTCGCCATCGCTCTCAAATACTGCTTAGAAGCGCACCACTTGCCCCTGCAAGCAGGCCAACTGGAAGTCTTCCCCAACGTTAAGCGCTACAGCAAAGCTGGAGAATACAGCGAGTACAACGCCCATCGCTTACCCCTGCAACCCAGCAGCGGCTCCGTCCTCCTCAGCGACACCCTGCAAACCCTGCCCAGTGATCTGCCTTCCTTCTTCCAACAGTGGGATCAAGCCGCAGCAGCCCAAGACCTAAAGCAACTTCACCAGGCGATCGCCGCAGCCAAGAAGCAGCATCAGTACCGCTCCTACAACCGTCGCAGCAATGTTGCTTTGTGGCAGCAAGAACTGGAAAACGAAATGGAGCAAGGGTGGACAGGACCTGGGCAAACGAACCACCTGCTCAAAACCATAGGCTGCTACGGTGTCGTCTTCCAGTCCCTCTCCGGCGAAGCCTTGGCCCACTACATCGAACACACTGCGATCAAGAGCCCTGGCTACCGAGAGTGGTGCCAACACCAGCACGAAATCAGCCGTCGCGCTCAGGAATGGGCTACTGCCGTGGAAAACTACTACTGGCCCCTTGGCACCCCTCCCAAGCGCGATCGCAGCCTTTCCTTAACTACTGCTGCTAACAACATCGTCAACTTCAACCAGAAGCGAGCCGAAGACGCTCAGGCGCGGATCAAACAAGCAGTCCTTGAACTAACTCAACAAGGCCAGCTACCCGATCGCCCCACCGCACGAGCCCAAGCGATCGCCTCCTTAGCTCAGTGCAGTCATACCACTTTGCAGAAGCACAAAAAACTGTGGCACCCCGAAAGGTGTGTAATAGAGCCACTAGAGACAGTTGCAGCCGCATCACAGCCTCCAGCGCTAGAACCAACCAAAGCGCTAAAAGAAGCTCCTAGAGAGGAATTACACACCTTTACCTATATGAAGGGTAGGGGGCATGATGCTGTCTTGGACAGAACTTACGCAAAAGTCATTTGAACGGACGGATGCTTGAGTTGCTCCTTGAGATACTCAGAGAGCATCCCGTGCTTGATTTGATAGATAGTTCTACCACTTTCGTAGGCAA